>JBCDHL010000274.1:0-3807 GCA_038750095.1 Chlamydiota bacterium | reverse complement strand
TTTCAACTTCAAAAAAAGTAGTATTAGCTATACAATTATACTTATTCATCTAAGTTAAAATTTAAAAGAAATGAATTTTTCACAACAACCATACGTGCCTGGAGAAACCATCGCTGCAGTCGCCACTCCACCGGGAGAGGGAGGTGTCGCGATCATTCGTATTTCAGGAAAACAAGCTGTTGCAGTGGCAGATAAGGTTTTTTCCCAACCGGTCGCCTCTTTCGATTCACATACTGTACATTATGGTCGAGTGGTCGATGATTCCGGATTACCTGTCGACGATGTCCTACTTATCCCCATGCTTGGTAAACGGTCATTTACTGGAGAAGATACAATAGAAATTCACTGCCATGGGGGAACATTGATTACCCGTCGTGTCCTTGATGTCATCCTCAGAAATGGTGCTCGTCAGGCTCTACCCGGCGAATTTTCTTTTAAGGCATTTATGAATGGAAAAATTGATCTCTCCCAGGCCGAAGCGATTCAAGAGCTTATTTGTGCCAAGAATGAACGTGCTCTGGACGCGGCAGAGGGTCAGTTGCAGGGTAAACTTTCTCAAAAAATTCAATCATTTCAAAAGCAACTGACCGATATAGCGGCCATTTTAGAGGCATGGGTCGACTTTCCAGAAGAAGGCCTCGAATTTGCAAGTGTAGAAGAGGTCATCAAAAAACTTGAACTTGCTAGTGAGCAGATGAAAACTCTCTTAGATACATTCCATGATGGGCGTATCATCCACGATGGATTAGCCCTTTGTCTTGTCGGTGCACCGAATGTGGGTAAGTCCTCTTTGATGAATGCTCTTCTAGACAAAGAACGTGCTATCGTTTCCACCACACCAGGGACTACGCGTGATATTGTGGAAGATCATATGCGTCTTAATGGCTTAAACTTGCGCCTGATTGATACTGCAGGTATCCGTGAGACCTCAGAAGAAATTGAGGAGGAGGGAATCAGAAGATCCCATCAGGCCATGCGTGATGCTGACCTTATTCTCCTCGTCTTAGAATCTAACAGGCTTCCCACACCTACTGAAAAAGAGCTGTTAGCTAGTGTCCCTAAAGAGAAAACGATTGTTGTCTTCAACAAAATTGACTTACCGCAAACAAACCTTATACCGCTAGATGACTATTTCTGTGCAAAAGTTTCAGCGAAGGACCGCATCGGGTTGGATGAACTACAGCAACTCATTGACCGTGTCGTTTGGGATCATGGAGTACCATCAAAAGAAGAGGTCCTAATTACTAACGTGAGGCACAAGGAGGCACTTCAAGATGCCTATGAATCTTGTAACCAACTGATATCAGGTCTTCAAAGTCAAATGTCTCCAGAATTTCTTACGATGGATATGAGACATTGCTTACATTCACTCGGTAAAATCATCGGAACTGATGTGTCCGAGGAAATCCTCACAAGTATTTTTTCGAATTTTTGCATAGGAAAATAACCAACTATGAGAAAGAAAGAAAAAGTTCAACATATTACCAAAATACTCAATAGCCTCTTTCCCAATCCACCAATTCCCCTGAACCATAAAGATCCCTATACGCTGCTTATCGCAGTGCTTCTTTCCGCACAGTGTACCGATGAAAGGGTGAATAAAGTCACACCCGCCCTTTTTGAAAAAGCTGACTCTCCCGAGCAAATGATCAAGCTTACCTCAAAAGAAATTGAGGGTTATATACGAACCTGCGGATTGGCACCTAGGAAGTCCCAGGCGATATGGAAGCTTTCTCATATCCTTCTAGATAAGCATGAGGGATTGGTCCCTCAGTCGTTTGAGGATCTCGAAGAGCTTCCGGGTGTAGGACATAAAACAGCGTCTGTTGTCATGGCCCAAGCATTTGGTATCCCCGCCTTTCCTGTAGACACACACATCCATCGCTGTGCGAAAAGGTGGGGGCTTAGCAGCGGTAAATCTGTTGTCCAAACAGAAAGAGATTTAAAAAAACTTTTTCCAGAAGATCTCTGGAATGACTTACACCTTCAAATCATCTATTTCGCAAGAAAGTACTGTCCAGCAAAAAAACATGACCCACAGAGATGTCCTATCTGTTCGATATGTGGCTAGACATTTTTTAGTGCCAGAGTGATCAGTTGCGCAAGCTCGATCGTATCTGGTTGGTCTTTCATCGTTTTTTTTATGGCTTTTTCCGATGTGTTTTGGTTGTAACCTAAATTAATCAATGCACTCATCGCGTCATTGATTAATTGAGAGTGAGGGTCATTTTTTAGATCAACAGCAAACTGCGAAGGTTTGGCTGGGAACAGAGAGGGGAGTTTGTCACGGATCTCGATCATCAGTCGCTCAGCAGATTTTTTGCCAATACCGGGGACTTTACAGATTTTGGGAATGTCATTATTTGCAATTGCTTCGTAGAGGTTATGTGTCGAAAGGTGACCGATAATGCTTAAAGCCGTCTTAGGGCCAACCCCTGATACACCAAGTAAAACCTCAAAGATGTCACGTTCTTCATCAGAGGTGAAGCCATATAACGTCTGTGACAATTCGCGTACAACAAAAGAGGTGTGAAGGTGAACTTTTTCTCCAACTTTTGGGAGTTGAGAGTAAACACTTGCGGGGATGAAGATTTTATACCCTATACCACCGGTTTCAATGATAGCGAATAAAGGGGAGCATGAAGTAAGTATTCCTTTGATATGAGTAAACATCGGTAAAAGCCTCGTTAGTGTAAGTGCCATATCTTATCCACTTCGATAGATTTTTTCAAATTGGTAAAATGTTATCTTGGTCTGAACCATGCCCAAAAACCAAATTTTGAATCAGGATCGGTATATACCGATCGTGTTTCAAAATTTGGTTTTTGGCAAAGAGAAAGCTCTCGTAGCTGGGATGTCGTAAGTCGATGAATATTAATCAATATTGATCGACTTACGATATCCCAGATACGAGGCTTTCTCAAAGCCAAAATTCCAAATTTTGAATCAGGATCGGTATAAAGCAAGGAATTGCTTTTTTGTTTAAGTATAATGTGAAATCGATTACTATGTGTTATATGATTACCTTTATACTAATTATTAAAAGTATACTAGCCGGTTTTGTCGTTGCTGTGCCTGGAGTAACGATCGGTGTCCTCTGTATCGACCATTCTATTAGAGGAGGCATGCGATTAGGCGTTTCTGCAGGATTTGGTGCTGCGCTCGCCGATGGTATTTTTGGGGTAATTGGCTGTTTGGGGTCTTCTGCTCTCATGAGTGGAACGACCGATCCCTGGATATTCAAATGTGCGGGGGCGTTTCTTATTCTTTTGATTGGTTTAAAAAATCTTTTTATTAATCGTTCTCCTATGAAAAAGGTATTGCCGAAGAGTGAAATGTTAAAAACATTTTTAGCAACATTTTTTTTGACTTTAACGAATCCATTAACGGTTCTCGGCTTTGTAGCAATATTTACTTTTTTTGGAATGATTGTCGATGAAGTACCTAAAATAACGGCTCTTTATCTCGGAATAGGAATATTTTTTGGATCGCTCCTTTGGTGGTTATCACTCGCCTTTTTGAGCTCCTTGATTTCTCAGAGAATGAATTTGCAGAATGTTCAAGTTGTATCACGTATTTCTGGTTTGCTGCTTATCGCTATTTCTGTAATTTTGCTTTCACAGGCCTTTTAAGTTTTTGAGCATGACATATAGCAAGAGCTAAGGCATCAGCAGCATCTTCTGGTGATGGTTTTTCTTTTAAGCCTAGTAGATGCTGTAGCATCCATTGTACTTGTTCCTTCCCAGCACCACCGCGTCCTGTGATGGCACGCTTGGCTGACGTTGGAGGATACTCAAAGACGTCAAC
>JBCDHL010000273.1:0-3814 GCA_038750095.1 Chlamydiota bacterium | reverse complement strand
TAGATTGCCCTTACCACGGGGCCACAAAGCGCATGTACCTAGAAGCGAAGGTGCTAGAGCTACTGGCGATGCAGCTTCATCAGCTGACTGACGAGCCGGTCCTTTTCAGCTTTTTTACTGGAACCCAAGCTAGCGAAGGCGTGGATGATGATGGACTCAATGTTCTCTTTCGCGTAACTCCATATTAACTTGATATCAGGATCGTCACTTGTTGATATTTGAATTAAACGCTCCCCAATCCACTTTTCAAGACATGAACCATCTTCGGAACCAGATAGTAGTTTAGATACAGCTGATTTTGCAATAGTTGGTGCATTTTCCTTAATAATCTTAGGTAAGTCTCTTTCAGTTTTTTCGGCTAGCGATTTTGCGAACATATCAAGTGCTGCGCCACCGGGCCTTTCGAGCTCCTTCAAATCTTCTTTGGTGTGATGTGGAGGTTGATGAGTGAATTCGTAGATGATAACAAATAAGTCTGGGATTGCTTCTTCTGATAATTCTTCCCAAACTGTATCGCTAAGTTTACCAAGCTCTAAATCATCTTTCTTATTTGGTAAAGCTATATTAAGAAATTCGTCAGAAATCGGCTTAAAAAGCTTACGGAACTCTCTATTTCTGTCATTAATGTTGGGTATTCTCTTAATTTTTTGAAAAGTCTCTTGGTCAACTTCACTGAGACTTTTGTTTGCGATCTTCATAAGATCTGCAAGTACTTGATTTAGTAGGTCGCCATCAAAATTATCGGGGAGATTTAGCTTAGTTTTTCTTAACAGGTTTAAAACTACTTTGAGTACCAAAACTTCGAAGACTTGAGTTGTGAACTCATCTTCTGCTGTAATAAATTTCTTGAAACCCGGGTAGTTGTGACTCAAGGGGGTGGTGTTGTCAGTTAGTTTCGTTAACACTATATTTTTTAGTTTCTGGGATAATGTCTCTGAAACTTTTGAAAGCGTGGAGTTTCCAGTTAGAATTCGTAGGTCATTACGTAAATTTTCCCGAGCTTTAGAAAAATCAGTATTTCCGAAAAGGTATGACTTGATCTGATTCCTTGTCCATTCGTTCTCTAAAACATTTTCGACACCAGGTAAATAAATTGCTGCAGCATTGGCTAAGTATCCCCACCACCCACGAGAATCGTCTTCTGTTTGGTCAATTCTTTGTTGTCTAGCCTCTTGAACCTGCAACTCTATTTTTTTACTTTCTGCAGGGCTGCATCCATATTTTGACCAGTTCGGTGGTGGGCCAAAACTCCATCGATTGATTGTTTTTTGCGATTCTGTTTGTTTTTCTTCTACGGGTTGATTGAAAATATGATGCTTAGATACAGACGAAATTTTCTCAGTGGTGCTCTCATCTGGAGTTCCCAACAACCAATCTGTGACTCTTCCAAGCCAACCCTTTTCTTGTTCAAGAGGGGGTGAGTTGTTGAGTGCTTCACATGTTACTTGAGGTCCAGTTACATTTGCCATAATTCTACTATTACCTAAATTAGTCTGTTCAAAGAATGTTAATTATAACAGGCTTAAGTAAGATCTAGGTTAAATAAGTGTTAAGATTTATTAAAAAATAGGTGTTTCCAGAATTGGGAAATCGACCTCTATTATCAACCAAATTGTAGTAGAGTTTCTATTTAAAGTAAAGGGAGACTTCGAGTTGTTTAATTATCTATTGCGTAGATCATGTTATTTTTATTAGAATGTCTGTCAATATTCCTTATACCTAAGTAATGAGACCACCATGAACCCAAATAATCAATTCACCCAAGAGAATTATGAAGAGCTCTGTGAGGAGATCTGGCACCACAACAAACTTTATTACGTAAAACATGCCCCTGTGATATCTGACTTTGAATTTGATGCTCTCTTGCAAAAGCTTGAGTCGATAGAAAGGGAACATCCTGATTGGGTGACCTCTAGTTCTCCATCACAAAGAGTTGGAGAAATGTTGACTGACGGTTTTCTATCTGTCAAACACATTATTCCCATGCTTTCGCTATCCAATACTTATAATCGTGATGAAATTAAGGAGTTTATTGCTCGTGTACAAAAACTTCTTCATCGAGAAGTAATTACATTTACATGCGAACTAAAAATGGATGGAATAGCAGTATCCGTTCGTTATGAGCATGGAGAATTCCTTAGAGCTGTGACTCGTGGGGATGGGAAGCAAGGAGATGATATAACTTCTAATATTCGTACTCTCAAGAATTTACCTCTAAGATTGATGGGTAAAGACATTCCAGATGTTCTGGAGGTTAGGGGGGAGGTTTTTATGCCTCACCTCATCTTTGAGGAATTGAATAACCGACGGGAAAAATTTGGTGAACAGTTATGGGCGAATCCTAGAAACGCTGCTGCTGGGTCATTAAAACTGTTGGACCCAAAAGAGGTTGCAAAGCGAGGGTTAAGAGTATTTTTTTATGGTGTGGCCGAAGATTCAGCCGACATAATCTCATCTCAGTCAGAAACACACCAATACCTTCAGTCTGTAGGTCTCCCGACACTTGAGTATCACAAAACTTGTCAATCGATCCAGGAGATTTGGGATTTTATTGAAGAAATTCAAGAAATACGTTCTAACCTCCCATACGATATTGATGGTGTTGTTATAAAAGTGGATGCTCTTCAGGAGCAACAAAAAGTCGGTTATACCGCCAAAAGTCCCAGGTGGGCTGTCGCCTACAAATTTGCAGCAGAACAAGCCACTACTGTTGTGAATGAGATTACTGTCCAGGTAGGAAGAACTGGTGTACTAACACCTGTTGCAGAGCTTATACCCGTCTTTCTTGCGGGAAGTACAATTTCGCGAGCGACTCTTCATAACGAAGAAGAGGTCGTTAGGAAAGATATCCGTGTCGGGGATACAGTTGTTATTGAAAAAGGAGGCGATGTTATCCCAAAGGTTGTTAAAGTTGATTTTGACAAAAGAATAGAAGGAAGCTCTCCTTGGGCCATGCCGGATAAATGCCCATCTTGCGGAAGTGAGGTGGAGCGTATATCCGGGGAAGTAGCCGTTCGATGCCCAAATATTGCGGGTTGTTCCGATCAACTTCTTCGGCGAATCTCATACTTCGTGGCAAAAAAAGCAATGAATATCGATATGCTAGGAGACAAAATTGTTGAACAGCTTGTGGGAGTCGGGTATGTCAAGAAACCCAGTGATATTTACACACTTACCGCGAATCAGTTATACCAGCTAGAAGGTTTTCAAGAAAAATCTGTTAGTAACCTCCTGAAAAGTATTGAGTCATCTAAAAATGTGCCTCTCCCTCAGTTTATTATGGCTCTGGGGATCAAATATGTAGGAGCAGGGACTGCTGAGCTCCTGGCTCTTAAAGCAGGGTCACTCGAAAACCTTATGAAGCTAACACGCTCAGAATTACTTTTCATAGACGGTGTTGGAGATAAGGTTGCTGACGCTGTGATTGAGTATTTTGGTGATCAGGAAAACGTAGAGGAAATAAGGCGCCTTCTAGATTTGGGGGTGAGTCCTGAAGTCTTAGAAATTGTTGACCATGGGGATCATCCATTTAAGGGAAAGACGTTTGTTTTGACGGGAACGTTGGATCGATATTCTCGCACTGACGCCGCAAATCTGATTAAAGAAAGAGGAGGAAAGGTGACTGGGTCTGTTAGTAAAAAAACAGATTACCTTCTCGCTGGAGAAGCTGCAGGTTCTAAACTTGTTAAGGCAGAGGGTCTTGGGGTTGAGGTTTTATCAGAAAAAGACTTTATCGGTTTTTTGTAATTTCCTCTATAATCAAAAATGTTTTATAGGTGAGTGTGGATGAACAAATGGAGGGTGAGTTCCAAAT
>JBCDHL010000272.1:0-3818 GCA_038750095.1 Chlamydiota bacterium | reverse complement strand
TCTGAACGGGCTATTAGTAAAATGTTGTTTGTCCTGACAAATAAATGGGGCAACCTTTTAAGTCCCCACCTGAAAGGGCATCAGGTGAGCAGTGAGGTCGTCGAGGCACTTAATAGCCTCTATGAAATCCTTGGAGCGAAGAAAATTGATGATATCGTTTTCACTTCCTCAGGAGCTGAAGCTGTTAACCATGTCATTCAATCTGTTTATTATGATCAAACTCTCGAGTCTGGAAAAAATCACCTCATTACTTCCAATATCGACGAAGCTCCGGGGATCATGGCTATCGGAAGGTTGGAAGAGATCAACTGCATGGGTAAGATGGTTGATGCCAACAAAGATGGAGTGATTACTGCTCAAGCCATTGCTGATGCGATGAGTCCTAGAACAGCAATGGTCTCCCTTTCATGGGCGAATGGTCTCACAGGTGTTATTAACCCTGTACATGAGATTGGCAAATTGTGTGAAGAGCGGGGCTCGTGCTTTCATCTTGACGCAACTCATGTACTCGGAAAACTCTATTTCGATCTGGAGGATACCGGAGCGACGCACGTTACCTTTAATGGCGATCATCTACATGCGCCAAAAGGAACTGGAGGACTGTGGGTCAGGGGGGGGCGACGATTAAGTCCCTTTATCGTTGGTGGAATTGAGCAGGCTGGCCTACGAGCAGGTAGTTTTAGTACTGCAAATTTGGCTGCCTTAGGAGAGGCGGCAAAGGAAGCACTGGACGCACGAGATTTTGTCTGCACAGAAGTTGCTCGCTTACGCGATAAGCTTGAAGATGGCATTGTTAGCAACTTTCCTGATGCGGTTCCTTTTTTCCAAAATCAAGAACGGCTTCCACATATTACCGCGATTGCCTTTCCTGGTATGACGAATGAATCTCTTCTCTATCAGTTAAGTCGTAGCGGTGTCTATGCTTGTATCGGAGGTGGAAGTTTTCAGCAGATCGGTATCGTCCTAGAAAATAGCGGTGTTGATCACCACTTGGCACATTCTGCTATCAGCTTTTCCCTGTCGCGAGAAACTAGTGAGGAAGAAATCGACCAGGCTATTGCCATTATTGTCGGTGAAGCAAAAAAATTAAGTAAGCTTTCAACATGTTTTTATAAGAAGTAGGGGTTTGTTATGAGTTTTGATGAAATTGTCGAAGAATTTCCCTGGTATCGATACAGCAAAAAATTACAAGAAAGAATTCTAAAACCTCGCAATGTTGGATTTTTCACAAAAGAAGAATCTGAGGAAAGAGGTGTTAGATTAACTGAAGCTGAAGAAGGTTCTATTGAAGAGGGGAATGTCGTTAGACTGTATTGGCTCGTGGATAAAGAAGATGGCTCTATCATCGACGCAAAATTCCAAGTGTTTGGTCAAACAGCGCTCATTGGTGCAGCAGAGGCGGCATGTGGGGCGTGCATCGGAAAAAATTATGACCAAGCATCAAGGCTCTCAACAGAACTTATCGATCGAGAGCTTCGCGATAAACAAGACAAACCAGCGTTTCCAAATGAAACGTTTCCCCATTTAAACCTTGTTTTAGAGGCTATAGAAACTGCTTCACAACAATGTACTGATATTCCTCTTCCTACCTCATACGTTGCTCCTCCAACACCAACACAACTTGATGCTGCAACAGGAGAAGCCTATCCGGGTTGGGAGGAGTTGCCATTGAAAAAGAAAATTGCCGTCATTGAAAACGTCTTAGATGCGGATGTTCGTCCCTATATCGCTCTCGATGCAGGGGGAGTAGAGGTGATCAATCTTCTTAATGATAGAGAAGTGATTATCACTTACCAAGGAACATGTACCTCATGCTACTCTGCTGTAGGAACAACACTGTCGTATATCCAACAAACACTGAAAAACAAAGTACACCCTGATATTACTGTGACACCAGATATCGAGTTTGAATCACCTTACCCAGCTTGATTTGAGTATATACACCTTCCGATCGCGAATGAAGGTTTGGCCGTGTAGTAAGATTTATTTCGGCAATCATGTGGGAGAGTACGTTTTTTTGATTTAAAGAAGATGTTTTTTAAAAGATTACCATCTGTTCTTGTTGAAAATAAATTGAATTATTTGATTATAGAAGGTGATATAATAAGATAATCATAGTAAAAAAATGTAAATAATAATTTTTATAAAAAAGAGGTTGTTAAAATGACTTATTTATCCCGCCCCGAACCCTCTCCTGGAAAACGTGAGCTCCCAGGGCGCCCTATTTCTCCAACATCTCCGATAACACCCACTTCTAAAACGGCTCAGCCGGAAAAACCAAAAAGACCTATCGATATTTCTGAGTCTTTGCTTCAGAAACAGAATATTTTTCGTCAAAGCAAACCTAAAAGTATGCGCATGTACGTCCATGATGTAGCTAGTGGAACAGCTTCGAATACAGAGTACGAAGGAGCGTCATTACAAGAAACCACCGAAGAGTTTCTCTATGGAGTAGAGCGCACTCGTGACTTGCTGAAGTACTTTCGCTTAGATAGAAAAGTCTCCTGTCCAACCCTATCTTCTCAAGCTATTCCTTTATTGATTTTGGACCGTAGCGAAGAGTCTGCTTCTTCATGCCATAAGCAAGTGAGCTCCATGAAGCCGGGAGATACCATCATTATTCGTCTGGCCACACACTCTGCGAGAACAGGTCACGCATTAAATATGATGGTCAATCGAGAAAAAAGCGGTACTTTCCAAGTCAGTCTAATTAATACTGGACAAGGACTTCGTTTTCATCGTCAGATACAAGAAGGGCCAAAGATCAAGTATCAGAGTGCTCTAACTTTTGAAGGGATTTCCAAACAACACATTGTGGATCACGTTTTTTGGGGGCAAATTCAAAATAGCTCTATAGATGGACTTTACTCCATTGCAAAGCATTATCTAGGCCGCTGGGGAACACAGAGAGATGCCCCACCAGAACTGTCTAGTCTTTTTGTCGCAAGTCAAAAGGGTGGCAACTGCACGATGCAGGTGATGTTAGATACGCAACGTCACTTGATTTACAAGCAAGTACGTGCTGCTCTTGGAAGCTCTCAAGAAGCCTATGAGCAGTATAAAACGTTTGCTCTGATGTACAAAATGCAATCAGCAATAGACGTTGCACAAACCTATTTAAAAAAGAATGAGTACCGTCGAGGTGATCATACCCTTATCTTAGATTCTCTAGGAGCTTTAGCTGAACGTATCGATGAGACTTTATCGCAGGGATTGATTGATGAAGCATGTGCCTCTCAGCTCACCTCCACACTGGAAGAGATTCGCCTCTCACTTCAGACTGTCAAATACAGCCATCCTCCTCTACCATCGGAACACTTTGCTACCAATATCCATACACAAGGTGCTCTTGCTGGAGAAAGTCATATTCTCCATCATATTGAAAGTATCCAGAAGCAAGGAAAATCTACTGTTGCTATCACAGAGAAGATTCTCTTCCCAGATGGCACCCCTTCGATTGAGAAAGCTGGTGGAATTATGCCCTATCTAGATCAGATGTCATCCATTTTAGACCGCCCCCCAGCAGGCTTGAATTTCGGAAACCGAAAGGCCTTTTGCTTATACACATTACGCTTGCTGGAAGAGCTTCCCCTCCCAGGCTCTGAGAGCTATTTCGGAGCACATCTTGGCGACCGTGAGGCAAGGGAGGTAGCTGAAAAACTTATTAAGCTCCAAAAGAAAATCCTACAAGAGCTCGGACCAGTTAATCGTCTCGCTTTTTTAGATCGTAGAGCAGGTTTTCAGGCGTTTCTACTCACTCAAAAAACGGCTCACCTCGTGGAGGATTTATACCTTCGCAGCTCCCCTAAAGTTCGTTC
>JBCDHL010000271.1:0-3820 GCA_038750095.1 Chlamydiota bacterium | reverse complement strand
CGTTGGTAGCTGCTTCCGTAAAAAAATAAATTGAAAGAGCTTTTGTTGGATTTACATAGAACTTTCCATGAAGGAATAAAGTATCCATCGAAAAACTGTCTAATTTCCCTCCAAAGATGTGATTTTTTGGAGCCTAATTTTTCTAAAGTTGCTTGAAATAGCCCAAAAAAGAGCTGTTCAGATTGATCGATGAGAAATGTTAACATCATAAGCATAGCAAATACTGTACTCAAATGCTTTTATCGGTGCCCGTAATTATGCTCAAAGTTGCAGCCTTGGTTTTTGAGCGTATTAAAAGTTCCTTTTTCTGAACGTCACTTTGCGCTTCCTTTTATGACTGTCTTGGAACCTTCCGAAAAAAGTAATAACGCTGCAAACCGGCGACACAAAACCACTATGGACTGGACTATTAAGCGTCATTTCCAATTTCATTCAGTATAGCTCAAACTGCATGGTACAAAAAACAAGATGCGACGCTTTCTGATCTTTTGACAAATATCAGAAAGGTTTTGTGGAAAGATAATTTAATTTTCAGAATGTTTCCAAGAAAATAATAAAGGTTTGGATGATTTGATTGATCAAGAAAATATAGTTAATCCAGAAAAATCATGGATAAGAGTGCTTGTGGAACATCTATCAGCAACTTGAAGAAAGTTATTACTTCGAGCAGTAAAGTTCTCATGATTATAATTGTTTAATGCAGATTTAGGGTATGGTAGGCTTGATCGATCTGATTGATGGATGAAACGCAACAATTGAGGTCTTTGAGTTTTCCATTGGAGACATCATAAACCCAACCATGAACAGATAGTTTTTTTTCTTCGGCCCATACATTTTGGACAATGGTAGTATAACAAACGTTCATGACTTGGTAGATGACATTCAGCTCAACAAGTTTTTTGTGCCGCTCTTGTTCGTCAGTAATACTATCAAGGATTTGTTTTTCTCTGAAGTAGACGTCTCGGATGTTACGTAGCCAGTTGTCAACGAGACCAAATTGCTTATTACGCATTGCTGCATCAACACCTCCACAACCGTAATGTCCGCAGACGATGATATGTTCAATTTTTAGAAATTCGACTGCATATTGGAGAACTGAGAGGCAGTTAAAGTCATTATGGGGGAAAAGGTTAGCAATATTACGGTGGACGAATATGTCGCCGGGTTCCAGTTTTAAGATTTCCGTTGAAGGTATGCGGCTATCAGAGCATCCTATCCATAAGTATTTAGGGGATTGTGAGGTGGTAATTTTAGAAAAGAAATCAGGATCTGCACTTAGCTTTTCTTTCGCCCATTGGTCATTGTTCTCGAATAAATGTTTCAGCTCTTCCATAGCCACACCCGTTCATCCATGATCCTCATTAAAGCATAATCGATTATTTATACCGAAGAGAACTTAAGTTATTGATCCTTATTGATGCTTTGTCGCATGTAATATCGCAACTGTCTCAACGTGTGTTGTTTGGGGGAACATATCATAAGGCCTGACAAAATCAATGGTGTATCCCTTCCTTAATAAGGCAAGATCGCGAGCCAAGGTAGTTGGGTCACAGGAAACATACACGATTTTTTCAGGAGAAACTGATAGTAAACAGTTAATGACTCTTTCATCACAGCCTTGCCTAGGAGGATTCAGAAACACTACATCCACATGTGTATATTTTTCGATGAGATGTTCTGTTAGTCCACATTCGAATGTACAATTCTGTATGCCATTTTTTTCGGCATTGACATTGGCATCTCGAATTGCCTCCGGAACCACTTCTATGCCATACACATACTTTGCATGTTTTGAAGCGATTAGCGACAAAGTACCAACACCACAATAAGCATCTAGGACAACTGAGCTGCTGTTAATAGCGGCCGCTTTGATGACATCTTGATAGAGCTGCTCAGCTTGAAAGGTGTTGACTTGGAAAAACGAAGCACCGGATATTTCGAAAACCAGACCACAAAGTTTCTCTTCAATACGTGGTTTTCCTGCTAATGTCTTCCACTTTTTACCAAAAGTACTTTTACCGTTATGTGGAGGGATGTTTTGCAGAATACCTTGCACCCAAGGACATTCTACAATGATCTCTTTTGCTAAATTTTCGAGCTCTTGGGACTTTATCAATGAGGAAATGAGTATGACCAAGACCTGCTGGGTGTGGATAGATGTTTTAATGACGATCTGCTCAACCTCATGATTTGAAGGGGTGACGATTTGACGGATGGTATGCAATACTTGGTTACCTAAATCGTTATGAATGAGACAAGAATCGATATCAATTACCTGGTGAGTTCCTTTTCCGTAGAATCCAATTTTCTGGTTGCAACGATTATAAACGACAGGCATCATCACCTTGTTGCGGTAATGAGTCTGTTGGGGAGAAGGTACACATTCGTCAATAGGGATGTTTTCTAGGTGTCCGATTCTTTCGAAAGCTTCGACAACCTTGTGATGCTTGACCTTTAGTTGTTCACCATAATCAAGATGCATTATTTGACATCCACCACATTTACCGAAAAATTTACAAGGTGGTTTCTGTCGGTGATCCGATCTGTGAATGATCGAAATTAGCTTTGCACGAGCAAAGCGCTTTTTAACCTGAAAGACTTTTGCTTGAACAACTTCTCCAGGTAATGCTTTACCAACAAAAATGGCAAAACCATCGATACGCCCGACACCATCGCCACTGGAAGTGAGAGAGGTTATCTCTATAGTGTAGATTTCGCCGGTGACGACTGGTCTCTCTTTCATAAGTGAGGATTTTTTAATCTGTATAAGACATGAGGCTTTATAGGAAGCGCATCAGGGACCATGGGATGGTCAAAGTTACCCGATGGATCATGCTTCATTCCAATTTTTTTCATGACCTTTTGTGATCGCTTATTTACCTCTGCTGTAAAAGATAGAACTTCAGGTAATTGCAGATTACTGAAGGCGTAATCCAGTGCTGCCTTGGCACCTTCTGTGGCATAGCCTTTCCCCCATTGCTCTTTCGTAAGCCTCCAACCTATTTCCACACAAGGACAGAAGGGCGCATCAAAGTTTGCTCTATGTAATCCGATGAATCCGATGAACGATGCACCTTCTTGAATTTCCACAGCCCAGAAACCATACTCCTTTTCTTGGAGTTCAGTGCGTATTCTTTCAGCTAATTTGTTACTCTCTTCTGTCGAGAGGAGCGCAGGAAAGTATTCCATGACTTCGGGATCGGCGTTCATGACAGCAAACTGCATTAAATCGTCATCTGTCCATTGCCGCAGAAAAAGGCGTTTCGTTTTAATAGCTGGTGCTGGCATATCCTTACCTAGTTGTTTTAGAATGAGATAAAGTGAGTATTTTAATTCATAGTGGGATTAATCGAAAGAGAATTTATATCGATCCAAAGTCAGAATTTCAAATTTTGAATAATAATCGATATAAAATTTCTTGAAAAATGAATCGAAATGTTCGACTCTGAACTTAGAAGATATGTTCCAGAGGTAAGTGAATATGAACGCTGATTTGATCAAAAAAAAATGCCCCTTTTGCCATGATGACGCTTTTGCTGAAGAGGTAGAAATCGAAGGGGAGTTTCCTGAGGATCGATTAGAAATACGTTGCCAAAATTGCGGTGACTTCCATTTACCGTCCAAAATCTTATCCGTTTCTGATCACTCAATTATAGTTAAGCAACTGGAAAATATAAGCTTAGATATAGAAAAAATCTCGCGAATAAATAAATACGCTCATAGTGAAGGAAAGGTGATTCTTTGGCTAAACTCTTTCGATGAAGTGAATGAGTGGGAAGAGATCATAAGGAAATATGCCCATCACTACGGGGGGCTAAGG
>JBCDHL010000270.1:0-3831 GCA_038750095.1 Chlamydiota bacterium | reverse complement strand
TAAATATCATGAGGCAAACACATGAGCACCCCTTTTCCTTTATCTGAAGATCAGCTTGAACCTCTTCTCACCATCACGTCAAAAAAACAGCATCAGGTAGAGACCCAAGAACTGATAAATAAAGCATGGAGTAAACTTGCTCCTTTCTGGCCTATCAAAGAATTTGTTGGAGTGAACCCCCTCCAAGGGTTTATCGACAAACCTATCGAAGAGGCCCTCGTCGCGGCAGAAAGCTTCTTTCAACAAGAAGATATTCCGGAAGCAATGCATGCAATCAATCGAGAAACCATCAAATGGTGCCAAGCATTTTTTGATGAGGGACAAGCTGTGATCAACATGCCCAACCGCAAACTAGGCTTGTACCAATGCTGGAAAAGATTAGCTATTTGGGATAAAAATCTACATGGCAATAACCCAAAAGCGATAAATACCATAAAAAATCTTCCCGATGATCCACAAGAAATCATTATAAAAATTCTTTCAAACTTCCATATTTCTCAAGAAGACCAAGAGCTCTTTTTGACTCTCATGTTAACTACGTTACCCGGTTGGGCAGCACATGTCAAATATCGTAGCGAACACCAACATGAGTACCACCCATTCAAGTACAAAGCTTGCCAGTCTGACTACCTAGCCCTACGAATGGTCATCACAGAAATCGTATGGTCCGAAGCTGCGGATTTAGTCCAATGGCATAAGGACACTACACAAAAAATTAATCGAGAAACAAAATCTATTAATGATATCAAACAGTCAGAGAGCGAATACCACACTCCCCTCTTAAAAGAGTTGTCAGCCCCCCTCCCTAATAACTTAAACAAAACAGAAGTACCCGACGCACAGTTAGTCTTTTGTATCGATGTACGCTCGGATCCTATAAGAAAATCAATTGAATCACTAGGAAATTACGAGACATTCGGTTATGCCGGATTTTTCGGATTACCCATCGCTTTCCAGGAACCGACGGACAAAGAAGTGCGTCCTTCATGTCCCGTGATCGTTCAGTCGGAACATGTACTCAAACTCGACTCCGAAAAAAAAGAAGGAGAGAAAAGAAAAAAACTCAAAAATGTTATCCAACTTCTGAAGTATAACTTTACGACCTCACTAGCGATCGTAGAACTATTGGGAGCTCCTGCAGGGCTTTGGATGGCATTGCAAAATTTCTTTCCCACCTCCTCTAGCAAAATCAAGCACAAGATCACTGAGCCAGTAAAAGCTAAACAGCATTTAACAGTCAAAGAAATGTCGATTCCTTTCGAAAATCAATGTATTTATGCCGAAACAGCTCTCAAAACTATGGGAATGACCGATAACTTTGCTCCATTAGTGATTTTTTGCGGACATGGAAGCAAAACAGAAAATAATGCTCTCGCCAGTAGCTTGGACTGCGGTGCATGTGGCGGTCGTAGTGGTATTGCGAACGCAAAAGTCATCTGCCAGATTTTAAACTCTCCAGAAGTACGAGAAAAGCTAAAGGCCAAAGGAATCGATATTAAAGAGAGTACACTATTCGTAGCTGGCGAACATAACACGACGACAAATGAAATCCAACTCTTTTACTCATCGGACATCGATAGACAAAGTCAAGAAAACATCCAAACAATGAAAAAACAACTAGAACTCTCGAAAGATCTCTGTAATGCGGGTTGCATGGGATTAAAAGATGGAGACATAAGTTTTTCTTCAGCGACCAAGAAAGCTCTGTTCAAAAGTTCCGACTGGGCCCAAACTCGACCAGAGTGGGGATTGGCAAAAAACGCAGCATTGATTGTGGGGCCAAGATCACTGACGAAAAATATCGAATTACACGGACGTTCGTTTTTACAGTCATACGAATGGAAACAAGATTGTGATGGAGAGCTGTTAGAGTCTATATTGAAAGGACCGTTAAACGTTGCACACTGGATAAATAGTCAGTATCTTTTTTCTTCCCTCGATAATGTTGCCTACGGAAGTGGAAGTAAAGTGACAAAAAACATCACGGGTAAAATCGGAATCATCCAAGGGAATGGAAGTGACCTGATGCACGGACTTCCGCTCCAGTCTGTCAATGAAGGCGACAAGACCCCCTATCACAGACCTTGCCGTCTGATGAGCGTTATTTTTGCACCACATCATTTAATTGAAAAGGTTCTTCAAGATAGTCCAGAAATTAGAACTCTCATCAAAAACGGTTGGGTACGACTCTTTTGTATCGATCCAATACAACAAAAAACTTACAAATTGGACCGAAAAATGCAGTGGCGAAACATTTATACCTGAACAAGTTGAAGTTTCGGCCATAATAATCTAAGGCTTTGCAATGCTGATAAGAGAGATCGAATTTTGCTGTAGTACTTTCTTCGTAGAAATACGAATTTTTCTTAGAATATTTTCTACACGGACCTTTGGTGTCCTTCTCATGTTTTCTTTCATTGCTGCGTAAAGAGTATCGTAGATAAAGTTTTCACCAATGTCCCCATTGGTGGGGGCGACAGTATAGCTTGCGAGAACAATGGCATCACCAGATCTCCACGTATGCTTCATTATCTCAAAAGAACACCCTTTTTCCTCCCCAAGACCACTGTTTAGAGATGTCAGCGGGATCGGCTGCTCAGATTCAGCCTCTATATACCACAGTGGACATTCACCACTAGAACCATAATGAAGATGTTCACCACTACCAGAGGTGTAGAGGAAAGTGTATTGAAAACTTTGTCCAATAGAATCTTCACAGAGCATTGTATTCAACGATTCCAGCACCTGTTCCATTACGATGTTTTGTGAGAAAAGAGATCTTAACATTCCTCGTAAACTAGCAGTATATAAAATCGCTTCGACACCCTTATCGGTCGGTTCAACACAAAATGCTGCAAAGTCTCTGTTTCCAATATCGAAGAAATCGTAATAAATCCCTGAGATAATGACTCCCTTATGTTGCCCAAAAGCAATATCGACAAAAGACCAATCCGGTCGTTTTGTTGGCAACAGGGACATCTCCGCCTGTTTCACACTTGTAGCCAATTCGCTAAGCTGATCAAGAGGCTGAGATTCATTTTTGAAGCTTGATGAGTTCATGTAATGGGAAATGTCACCAATGACATCGACAATGTCCTGATAACGATGGTCGGCTTTAGGTTGTAGCATCTTACTGAAAATCTTTTGTAAGCCTTGTGGCATCATCGAAAGGTGAATTTTACCATGACACAGTTTACCTAAAACAAGCTCATAACCAATGATTCCCAGCGAATAGATGTCAGAGGGATAACTCACATGATCGGGATGATCGCGCTGCTCTGGACTCATGTAGATAGGTGTGCCAATCACATGAGACTGCTTGCCTTTTATATCACCTTTTTCATCCAGTAAAAGCTGTGCGATACCAAAATCAATAACCTTAATGACTAAATTTTCTGCGACTAAAATGTTTTCTGGTTTTAGATCTCTATGAATCACACCATGAGTATGCAAGTGACACAAGGCATAACCGATGTCTATGATAAACTCTAAAGCCTGCTTGAGGGATAATGGATGACGTAACAAGAACTGCCTTAAAGATATCCCTTCAATAAACTCCATAGCAATGTAAAGTCCGCCTTCCCATTCTCCCTGGTCGTAGAGCTTAACGATATTGGGATGATCGGCCATGGAGATAATTTTTGCTTCATGAAGAAAACGCTTTACAATTTCTTTGTTCGAAACGAATTTCTGCGAAAGTACCTTTATTGCTGTGGGCTCTTTTGTTTCGGGATGGGTAGAGAGGTAAAGAACACTCATCCCTCCTTTGTCAAGAAGGCTCTCAATTTTATATGGTCCAATCTTTTCAGGAACACGTTCAGGAGCCGAAGG
>JBCDHL010000269.1:0-3836 GCA_038750095.1 Chlamydiota bacterium | reverse complement strand
GTGGAAAGGTTGTTTATAACTTTTACTTAACAGTACCAAACTTTTGAAAAGGCTACTTATGAACAGACTTTGAACAATTGTGTAGCAACCATTACACAACATCTTTGCTATTGGCTGTAACACTCGACTTTGTACATTTTCTGGACAAAGATAATGAGAGAGACAAAGCCCCGCTAAATAAATTTTTCAGGATCGGTATGATTCTACTCTTTCTGAAAAATTTATTTAGCTGGACAAAGTCTCTGTCTGTAGATGAGTTCAGAAAATGTAGAAAGTCGAGTGTAACAAAGAAGCTGGAAAAGAACGCAATACGTTAATGAGGACGCAATATGACGCTAGCAACTGACGCGCGACAATCGTGGTCGCAATTTCTTGAGTATGTTAAAAAACACTGCTCGGCAACTGCTTATGGCAATTGGCTTGCCCCTATTAAACTTACAGAAGCAAACGAAGAAAACGTCACTTTAGAAGTGCCTAACATCTTCGTTAAAGAATACCTCCTATCAAACTACAAAAAAGACCTCTGTGCATTTTTCCCTGTGGATAAGTCAGGTGAACCATGCATCAAATTCCTTATTGCACCTCCAGCACCACAAAAACCACCAACACCAAAACCTACCTCCGACAGCATCAAGCCACAGCCAAGCCACGCCCCAAGAGACTACCTTGTTGACCTCAACCCAAACTATATTTTTGACAATTTTATCGAAGGCCCCTCTAATCAATTTGTAAAGTCAGCAGCCTGGGGTGTCGCTCAACATCCAGGCCAGACATATAGCCCACTTTTTATCTTTGGTGGAGTCGGACTTGGAAAAACACACGTTCTTCACAGTGTCGGTCACCATGTACGAAAACATCACCCTAAGCTCAAAGTACAGTGTATCACAACGGAACAGTTCATCAATGATTTAGTCGATAGCTTACGAAATAAGACTGTTGATAAAATGAAGCGCTTTTACCGCAATGAGATCGATGTTTTGTTAATCGACGATATTCAGTTCTTGGAAAATAGACTAAATTTTGAAGAGGAAATTTGTAATACCATCGAAGCCCTTATCAATAAGAAAAAACAAATTATCATCACAAGTGATAAACCCCCTACCCAACTAAAACTTTCCGACCGTCTAACAGGACGAATGGAATGGGGCCTCGTCGCTCATATGGGTGTTCCTGAATTAGAAACACGTGTTGCAATACTGCAGTATAAGGCGCAAATGAAGGGACTGGATATCCCCCAAAATATTGCCTTTTATATTGCAGAACATATCTATAACAACGTAAGGCAACTTGAAGGAGCAATCAATAAATTAAGTGCTCACAGCAGGCTCTTAAACCTTGAAATCTCAGAAGATCTAGTAGAGCGTGCGCTAAGAGAGATGTTCCAGGCTCCGCACCAGGAAAAAATCAGTGTCGAGCAAATTCTTAAAAGCGTTGCTTCAGTCTTTGATGTGCGAATTAACGACCTTAAAGGGGCAACACGCACAAAAGAGATCGCTCTACCACGTCAAGTTGCGATGTACCTAGCTTGTAAGCTAATCAATGAGTCATTGCAAATGCTTGGTGCCTCTTTTGGAAAAACACACTCCACATTACTCCACGCCAGGAAGAGTATTGAGCAGAAGATTCAAAAAGATGATCAACTACGACGACAGGTCGATATGGTAGAAAGAAACATCGCCGCAAGTGCAGCATAAGAAAACATGTACCGACTGTAATTTTGAATCACGATCGGTATAACCCAGGCCTTCGGCCTTCATCATCAACTGAAGAATTAGGAGAGGAAAACTAAGAGAATCTTTCGTGTCTGATGATATAGAAATAGAAGATTTGTGAAATGTTTGATGAACAGAAGGAAATTTCTAGACTTGAGGATTATCTAAAACGGTTTGATGAAAATTTATTCGAAAATCGTACCGATCTGGCGACTTTACGAAGTGAATGTACCGAAAGAAAAGAAAAGCTACGAAGAGAATGGACTAAATTTAAAGATAATACACTCTGTAGTTCAATGCTAGACCTAGATTTAAAAGAATATTATACGAACACGAATACAGTTGATTCACTAGCATAGGAGACTGCTTAGTACACCGCCTTTAAATTTACCCTACAATCGCCGGATTAGAAAAAACAGAGAGAGTTAAAGAAACTCTCTCTCATTCTTAATGATGATCGAGTAAATTCCAATGATGTGCAATATCCATTCGCCTTGTGAACCAAACATCCTTTTTACTGCAGACGTAGTCCAAAAATCTTTTAAGACCACCAATACGTCCAGGACGACCAATCAATCGAGGGTGTAGCCCTATTGACATCATCGCGGGATATTTTTCTCCCTCATCCCATAGTGTGTTGAATGCATCGATACAGTAGGTAGCAAAATCATCAGCCGACACAAAATTTCCGCCAGCCATAAACCGCATATCATTAGTATCAAACGCATAAGGAACAATTACCTGTTTTTTTTCGCCAACTTTAACAATATGTGGAAGGTCATCGTCATACGCATCCGAATCGTATTTAAAACCCTCTTCAATCAGGAGACGTCGGGTATTCGGTGAGGGAGCACCTTTTGTATGCCATCCGTAAGGACGCTCACCACAAGCTTCTTCAATAACCCGAATAACCTTTTGGATGATCTCCCTCTCATGTTTTTCAGACATATTGGCATGCGATTCCCAGCGATAGCTATGAGCAGCTACTTCATACCCTCGCTTGATAGCGTCTTGAGCGATCCAAGGGCATTTTTCTATCGTTCTTCCGCAGCAACTCAAGGTACATGGAATATCGTATTTCGATAGGGCATCCATGATACGCCAATACCCTACCCTTGGACCATAATCGAAATGTGATTGAAGACAAAAATTTGGAACACCTTCGACTTGCTCAACAATCTCATAAACAGCTTCATTTTCTTCATCACCATCAGCAAGCGACCGTTCAGCACCCGCTTCTACATTAATAACAACTGAAACTGCAACTCGAGCTTGACCAGGCCAATTTGGATTGAAACGCTGGTGACCATAACCTCGAAAATCTCTTGGGTAACTATTCACATTGTTGCTCCTTATACCGATCTTGTTTTAAAATTTGAGCATATTTGCTATTCGATTATGTAAAACCTTCATCAGCTGCAAAGTTTTATGTACCTCATTGGTACCGAAAATGGATTTATTTGAACTTTGAATCACGATTAGTATAACTAACAGGGACAGTGACCCCCTTCCTGCTGAATAGGGTTATTTTCTAAATTCTTTAGCTTCTTCATCCGTTCTTCAATATCTCTATTAGAAGCGTAAATCACCCAAACCGTGTATCCTACTATTGGAAGCAATGCAATGGAGTTAGCGAAAATCATCCCAACTGACGCCAATGCCGCTCCAGAAACGAAATTAACCGTACCGATCATTACACACCAAAGCGATCCTGCGCCAATGAGTGATTCAATTGTGAAGCGAAAACAGCAAAACCTCTCCACTGCAGCTCGATAGAGAAAAGATCCACCAACCATAATCGCACTAGTAACAGCCATCGGTAGAGGTAGATAGACCATCGCCGCAAACATGGTTAAGGTCCGAAAAAAATGACAGCCTACCAGACCGACCTTGTAGACCGTAGGATGTTTATCTAGGTAATTACCAATGTGGTTGTAGATTATCTCGAGGTAATTTTCTTTGGTTTGTTTCGTTGCTTCACAGGCGGCCATAATTATTCCTTAAAATAAGAGTTGAACATGACATCTTATTATGTATAAAAATATCTTGTCAAGAAACACAAAGGCAACCAGGCTATAATGTTTGACATCTGCAGAGGATAAGAACTAAAATTAGTCCTTAAAT
>JBCDHL010000268.1:0-3850 GCA_038750095.1 Chlamydiota bacterium | reverse complement strand
TTTTTTTAGATTCGATACAGCAGCCACCTAAAAGCCTTGAAACCTTTAAAGCTTATCTTAAATTACATGATCATCAGAATAAAACTTATTATCTGATACCCAATGAAAAAATTGATCCATCAAAAGTCGCTTTTGGTGGGCTTAGTCCTAATTTTGAGTTAATTGATACAAGATGTGAGGGAGGTTATTTTTTATTGAAAGAGGGAGATCAAGGGCTCTTTGGAAGTACCCCTCTAGATAATTTGTTTATAGCCAAACTCCTTTTGGCACACAATTGTTACGATGAATGTGACGCGATGCTTAAAAGTCAATTGGTGATCAATCCTAAAGGGTATGATGATCAAGAGATGGCGATGCTTCAAGAAATCATCGAACAGGGTGAAAAGACGAACAATCAATCTCCCCAAGCTATAGCTCTTAGAACCCGTGCTATAGCTCTACTTCTTAAACATTCTCCTACAGATAAAGTTGAATTTTCTTTCATAAGACTTTACAAGAAATATTTGGATATCAAAAATGCTGCAGACCCATTTGCTCTATCACATGATGAAGAGTTGAATTTAGTTTATGATATTCACTATCATGATGGAGCCTCAATATTTAAAACCAGACAATTTGAGTTAGAAGGGAAGGCTATTGATGCTACTGTGGAGAAATTTTCTTTTTCTCCAAAATCTTTAGCAGATGTGCTCATTTCGACAAAAATTTCCATGAATACTTCTGAGCTAGTTTCGTTATCATCCTCACTTGAAAGATATTACTACAAAATCCAGGGAGTACTACCTGAATTTTCTTTAAATGCACAACAATTCAGTATCCCAAATTATTATGTTAAAAACTTTCAAGAAGTCATAAGAATTATACTCAATGGTAGTGAGCAGGAAAGAAAGTCACTTATGTCCAAAATTGAGCTCTCCAAGACATTAGAGTATGAAGGATCACATGAACACCTTAACCCTCCATTAAAAGAGGTTTTAGCAGCTTTTTACCAACTCATGAAAACTAATCCATCAAATTTGGTAACCATAACTACTAAACCAGTTGATGAAATACGGAGCGACTCTAATCAAATTGAAAAAGTTCTTAAAAAATTGTTTGAACAAGCAAAAGATCTTCATTCCCCTCTAAGAAAGGGGACTGGAGGAGGAATCATCGTAGCATTTAAGAAAGTACAACCTGAAAAGCAAGTAACTCGATTAAACTTTGAACTCCAAAAAGAAAATGTGAGGTTACCATCTTTCAAGATAGATTTTGGAGAGCTGGAACAAGAGCCGAGTGGATATCAAGACCAAGCGGTTGAAGAGCTAAAACAGCACTTGAAGCAGAAACAGAAACAATATAATTACAAACACTTTAGACTGGAGGTTGCTCGTGTTTTCGAAAGTCTGGATCTTCATGCAAACCAGTTGCAAAAAAAGGTCGTTTTCCAACTGGATGACCCGCAACTAAAATCGATCCACAACAAAGCTGCGGAAAAAAAAGCAGAACTTGAAAATGAATATCGAGTATTGGAAGATAAAGTTATCAGTCTAGCAAATATGCTCCCTTCCACCTCTCCCGAAAAAGAAAAAGCTCTTCTAAGCCTTCAGTCTGGTAAAAGAAAAAAAATCACACTACCGATGCTTATGGTGGCTTATTTACAAAAGGATAGTAAAAAATTATGCGATTGCAATCCGACCCTTTCACAGAAAGAGCTATCTGAAGTCTGTACTCTTCTTACTCAATATCTCATCATTAAAACTGAGGCACAGCATCTACATCGAATAGAAACCTTTGCAAAGGATTCTATCACAGCAGAAAAGCACTATGATAAACAACGATCTATTAAGGCACTCAGTGAAGCTATTCAGGAGAAAAGGCACTATGATCCATTTCAAGAACAGATATTTTCCGTTTTTGAGTCTCTTTCAGGATTTCGATTAAGAGAGAAACAGGTCGAAACCATCCGTGGGCTTCAATTTAAAAATGGAGTTCCTCCTCCAGATCAGATACGCCCCCTCATCATGGGTAGTGGAAAAACCAAAGTTCTTCTTCCTCTTCTATGCTATCTGAATAGTACAGGAAAGAATAATATCCCATTTATCATCGTACCAGACGAGTTGTTTGAAACGAATCTAGTTGACATGCAAAAGTTGTCCGAAGAATTTTTCGCACAGCCTACGTACGCCCTGGTTTTGAAGGAAAATCTAACTGAGAATGATCTCAAAGATATTTTGAGGAAAATCGAAAATGTTAAAAAAGATAAAAGTTACTGTATATCAACGCCAAAATATCTTCATCAACTTAGATTGGATTTTATTCAGTCTTTTTTAGACTTGAAAAATGGTAAAAGTAATAACCGATTTCTCTTATTGAAAGATATTCTTTTGAAATTGAAGAATGAAGGGGATGCAGTTGTCGATGAAGCTGACCTTGTCTTAGAATGTTTAAAAGAAGTGAATGCGACAAGGGGAGCAGAGGAGAAGGTCTCACCAATTATTCAAGATATGCTTGAAGAATTGTTTCTAAAAGTAGCTAATAAGCAGGAGCTAAGCGACTTTTTTGAACTTGACAAGGATGTTGATAAACCATTTGACACTAAGCAGTATACTGAGAAAATAGTTCCCATTTTAATAGAGATCATCAAAGAAATGGCACCACAATACGGTGATTTCTCCTCCATTAAAGATGAACAGTTGGAGGGGTATTTAAAAGGGGGAAAAGTTAGCCAAAAGTTTATAGAGGTATTAGATAAACTAGACAAAAATGAACAAGATCTTCTTGCTCTTGGGAAAGAGGCGATCCAAACCTTCTTTCCTTTGGTTTTTTCAAAAAATCCAAACGAACATTTTGGACTCTCTCACGAATCAGCAAGCCTTCTTTCAATCCCCTATGCAAGAAGTAATACTCCCTGGGAAGGAAGTCGCTTTGGTAACCATTTCGAAACATTGATGTATACAATGGTCTACTTTACCCGCATCGGAGTAAGTGAATCTCAACTAAAGAAATGGATTGAACAAATCCAACAAAAAACAATTGCTGAAGCTGAAGCGATCGCAAACCTGGAAGGAGTCGAGCTTGACATAAGAAAATCGCCTACTTATCAACAATTCCAAAAATTAGAACTTCCCGGTTGTATCGACCTTTTGCAAATAACAGACGTTGATATTAGTAAGATGACTGAAGAGCTGAACGGTTCTGTGAAAAAAAGGGTTCGGTTTGTTAGGAGCGTTCCATGGAACGAAATTGTGATTTCTAGACAAAAAATATCGAGTAACGCTCAAGACCTTATGTGGATGTTCCGCTCACGAATTGGTTTTACTGGAACGCCATATAACCGAGCGACCTACCCATCGAAAATAAATACCGATTTCGAGAATAATACAGATGGAAAGACAATTGAAGTCTTGAAACGTTCTAATCCTAAAGTTTATGTTTCTGACTCTCTACAGCAAACTGTTCTAGAACAAGTCAATCAGTATGATGTTCTTATCGATGGGGGAGCGATATTTAGAGGGGAACAAAGCACTGATGTTGCCAGAAGAATTCTGCAAAAGATTCCAGCTTCGAAAAAAGGGGTTATTTTTTTCAACGACCAAGACCTTCCAAAAGGAACGAAAGGGCTGGCGATGATTTTAGAAAGAGGTGAGACAGAACCTAAAAAGTTATCGCAATCGCAATTAATGCCTGATGAACGTTTTACTTTCTATAATATTACGACTGGTGCTGATATCCAGCAGGATCCTTTTGCCAAAGGGTTGGTGACCCTGGGCGGAAAAACTAAGCTTCGAGATTTCGGACAAGCTGGTTGGCGCCTCCGGGAGCTGGATAAGAAACAACATGTCGACTTTATTATTAGCTCGGATGTCGA
>JBCDHL010000267.1:0-3854 GCA_038750095.1 Chlamydiota bacterium | reverse complement strand
CCAAAAAATGTTACATCACCAGCCAAAATCACGGCTACGCTGTTGCTAATGACTCTTTACCCAGAGGATGGCAGGTAACCTACCAAAATCTAAACGACGAATCGGTCGCAGGAATCAGCCATAAATCCCACCCATTTTTTGCGGTGCAATTTCACCCCGAGGCAACACCAGGGCCGACGGATACACACTGGTTATTTGAAAAATTTTACGAGATGCTATGAAAAACACAAAACGCAAAAATCTCAAGAAAGTCCTCATTCTTGGATCGGGAGGCCTCCGTATTGGCCAAGCGGGAGAATTCGACTACAGTGGATCACAAGCAATCAAGGCTCTGAAAGAGGAAGGGCTGCAAACGGTTCTTGTCAATCCCAACATCGCTACTGTTCAGACAGACGAAGACATGGCCGACGAGGTCTATCTACAACCTCTGAATTTTACGACCGTCAAGCGCATCATAGAAAAGGAAAAGCCCCAAGGAATTATTCTGAGTGTTGGCGGCCAAACAGCCTTGAATCTTGGATTGAAATTAGATGAAGAGGGTGTACTAAAAAAGTACAATGTCGAAGTGTTGGGAACACCGACCCGGGTAATCCGTACAACAGAGGATCGCGACTTATTCAAAGCAGCTCTCGATGAGATCTCCGTTAAAACCGCACGTAGTATTACTGTAGAAACCGTGAAAGATGCTGTTGAAGCGGCTAAAGAGATCGGCTATCCGCTCATGATGCGCTCCGGTTTTTCCCTTGGAGGTCTCGGTTCGGGATGTATCCGTACCGAAAAAGAGCTGATCAAACGCGCTGGAGAGGCCCTGACAGGAGCACCTCAGCTTTTGATTGAAGAGTACTTAGGTGGCTGGAAAGAGGTAGAATACGAAGTTGTCCGTGACTCTGGAGATAACACCATTACTGTCTGTAATATGGAAAATTTCGACCCAATGGGTATCCATACAGGAGAGAGTATCGTCGTAGCACCGTCACAAACATTGACAAATGAAGAGTACCATCACCTTCGTGAAGTGGCGATAAAAACTGTCAAACATCTCGGAATCGTTGGAGAGTGCAATATCCAGTATGCTCTCAACCCAAAAAACGGAGACTACCGCGTTATTGAGGTGAATGCTCGCCTATCTCGCTCAAGTGCCCTTGCTTCAAAAGCAACAGGCTATCCTCTAGCATTTGTCTCTACGAAGCTGGCTCTCGGTAAGAAACTATATGAAATTAAAAACTCCGTAACCAAGAAGACAACTGCATTTTTCGAGCCAGCACTAGATTACCTCGTTGTAAAAATGCCGCGCTGGGATATCCATAAACTCAAGGCTGCAGAAAGAACAATTGGTTCAGAAATGAAAAGCGTCGGCGAAGTGATGGCGATTGGAAGATCATTCCCTGAAGCTTTGCAAAAAGCCATTCGTATGCTCAATATTGGAGCGAACTCTCTCCTAGACTACCGCCACTCGATCAAACATCCAAAAAGTGAAATCAGTACAGCTACGGACAGAAGGATATTTGCCATCGCCAAATATTTTGAAGAGGGCGGTGATGTTAAAGATGTCCAGAAGATGTCGGGTATCGACCCCTGGTTTTTGCACCATCTCAAACGATTAGTTGACTATGAAATGTCTTTTCCAAAAGCACGCCTAACCGATGAACTACTATGGAAGGGAAAGCGCCTTGGATTCTCCGACTCCCTCCTAGCAAAACGCAAAGAACTGACAGAAGCAAAAATGCGTAAGGAACGCATCAAACGAGGCATTACCCCCTATATCAAACAAATCGACACTCTTGCCGGCGAGTTTACAGCAGAGACAAATTACCTATATGTCACTTATCATGCACAACGTAACGATATAACCCCTTCTAAGAAAACACCGATCATCGTACTCGGCTCCGGACCTTACTGCATCGGCTCCTCCGTAGAATTTGACTGGTGTGCCGTGAATACCGTCAAACAGTTTCGTAAACGGGGTGAGAGTACGATCATTATCAATTCGAACCCCGAAACAGTATCCACCGATTATGATGAATCGCACCGCCTCTATTTCGAGGAATTGACCTTAGAGCGTACACAGGATATTGCCGATTTCGAAGCGACAAAAGGAATCGTCGTCTCTGTTGGTGGACAGATCGCCAATAATCTTGCGCTGTCCCTCCACAAAGCAGGGTATCCCATCATCGGAACGTGTCCTTCAAAAATCGACAACGCTGAAAATAGGCAGAAGTTTTCTACACTTCTCAACAAACTCGATATCGACCAACCAGAGTGGGAAGAGATCACTACCGTCGCCAAAGCCAAAGCTTTTGCTCGGAAAGTGGGATACCCCGTCCTCGTACGTCCCTCTTACGTTCTCTCAGGTGCAGCGATGAATACCGTACACTCCGATGAAGAGATGGAGGAATTCTTACAAGAAGCAGCAGTCATTTCTCCTGATCACCCAGCGGTCATCAGCCAGTTTATCATGAACGCTAAAGAACTAGAAGTCGACGGCGTCGCAAAAAATGGACAGGTCGTCATCGAAGCGATGACAGAACATATTGAAAATGCTGGAGTTCACTCAGGCGATGCCACCATCGTCATCCCACCGCAACGACTCTACATGGAGACCATAAGGCGCACGAAGTCCATCACACGAGATATCGTTAAAGCATTGAATATCACCGGACCGTTCAATATGCAGTTCATTGCTCGTGATAACGAAATCAAAGTTATCGAGTGTAATGTCCGTGCCTCTCGCTCCTTCCCTTTTGTTTCGAAAGCCACGAATCATAACTTTATCGCAACATCCGCAGACGTCATGCTCGGCAAACATAAGCGTAGGTCGTACGAAACACTGGAACTCAACTATGTTGGGGTGAAATCACCGCAATTTTCCTACAGTCGACTTAAAGGGGCAAACCCAGTAGCACATGTAGAGATGTCTTCAACAGGAGAGGTTGCATGTCTAGGCGATACCTTCCAAGAAGCTTTTTTCATGTCTTGGTTAGCAACAGAGCAACATATTGCAGGAAACCGTATCTTAGTAAGTATTGGAGGCGATAAAAAAGTCAAATTACTACCCGAACTCATTCGCCTAGAAGAGCTAGGTTGGGAAATTTATGCCACAGAAAACACCCACGAATATTTGACGAGAAACGGTGTAGGATCACACTTTCTCTATAAGGGAAGTGAAGGACTAGAGCCCAATATCATGACAACGATTGCCAACAAAGAACTCGACTTGATCATTAACATTCCGAGAGCACTATCCCCGGATGACAATCAGAGTGATGGTTTTAAGATCAGACGATTGGCCATCGATCACCACATCCCCCTGATCACCAACTTACCAATCGCTCAGATGTTTCTCCAGTGTCTTACAAAGCTAGATCCAGAAAAAATTCCTATTCGTTCATGGAATGAATATGTATCAAGTTGATTGTATAACTGTAGAAGAAATTAAAAATTAATTTATGTTATTTTACGGTTCTGAAAGTAGACTCCCAACTGGGTCGTTAACTGGACTCTGAAAATGTCCTTATCACCTTATCAGACTTACTCTCTAAATCACTCAAGCGTTTTAAAAAATCATTACACGCTTCATAATCCTGAGGGTTTAAATTTGAATGGGTTAAATCTTCTATCCAAGCTTGTCTTTCATTATTAAGAGCCTCCAAGTCACAAATATCTTCATTATAAGCATTCAAATAACCCTTAAAAAGGTTAGCGATTTGACCATTGAGTACAACTTTTGAATCGTCAGGTAATAGGTAAGATTCGAGTTCATTAATATATGTTTGGTTTTTTTGAGGAATCTGATCTTTTTTTAAACTAACGTTATCTTTCACGCTATCTTGCTTAAGATCTTTATTTTTTGATTT
>JBCDHL010000266.1:0-3869 GCA_038750095.1 Chlamydiota bacterium | reverse complement strand
GCAGATTACAGTGTCAATGGAGAAGCTACATTTGTAAAGATAGGTCTTGGCCGAGCTACAAAAGGCTGTCCAGCTAATTTTGAAAAAACACCTTTAGCTACCGCAAAAGGCTAAGAGAGGTCAAACAGAACCTATTAAATCCTAATATAAAAGGATAAACTTCAACAACCCAAAAACCATAAAGGGGTCATAGCACGGTCACTACCGTGCGTATCCTATATACCGATAGTCTTACAAAATTTTGTTTTTGGCAAAAAGAAAACTCTTTGAATTTTTACTCATTAAAAATATTTTATAAGTAGTTATTCCTCTAGACAATTTCAAAAAAAATGGTAAAATATACCCCTTATTTACAATAATGGTATTTATAGGAATAAGGGAATGGGCATACAAAACTTATCACATACTAGCTCGATACTCGATGAGTATAAAGTTAATCAGTTTGTTGATAATTGCAAAAATACTTCATCGCAAGTATTGAAACCTGAATTTAAAAAAATCGATGGGAAAAAGTGCCATTTTATTGGGACTGTTCCTATAACAAATTACAAAGTTTACAACCGCAAAGCCCCTGTCAGTCAAAACCGTAAATTACTAGAATCTACTCATATCATTTTTGCTTATCTTGCCACAATATTTGGAGGATACGCCATCTCCAAGATTTCAGAAGAGTTAAAGCAATCAAAATTTGCAGATCAAGAGCTCACTGAATTACATCTATTCACTAACTACATCAGAAAGTTGAAGGAAAAATGCCCTATTTCAGACCTTCATCAATATATGGTCATTGAGAAATTAGAAAATATTGCTGAGGCTCGTGACAACATTTTTACGAAAATTAGGCGCAAGGCAAACATTACCGTTGCTCTTTTAGTTGTTATGGCAACTTCCTCTGTGATCGCCATTACAGGCTCAATATTTGGAGCATGGTCATTGATGACAGTAGCTCTTTGCTGTGTAGCTGCAACAGGAGTTATTTTGGTGTCTAAGTGGCTTTTAGATTCCGCTGATAAGGGGCATGAGAAAAGTGCAGAAATCATCAACAATACGATCAAAGAACTGAATGAGTTAAAGCAACAAACTCATCACTGATATATACTCCTTCCGATTTGGGTGTCCTTGAATCGGAAGGAGTATATACCAAAAATTGCTGGACCATCATTGGGTCTAACTTTAAGTGAAGGTAAAACTTTATTTTAAATATAACTCTTTGCAGTGAGACTTTTGTGGCCTAACCGAGCGGTTAAATTCTAAAGGAACGACAAGAATATATTTTATTGATATTAAGTGTAATTGATATAAATATCTTTTGTTAAACAGAAATTTTGGAGGTAAGAGCAATGCCACAGTCTCTTGGTAAATCTACTATTCATATGGTGTTTAGCACAAAAAAACGAGAGCCGTTCATTGGAAACGATCTTGAAAGAGATCTTTATGCATATATTTGTGGCATATGTCGATCTCTTAAGTCACCTGTCTATATTATTAATGGTATGCTAGATCATGTTCACATTCTTCTAGAACAACATCGGACAATAAGTATTTCGGATCTGATTGCAAAAATAAAAGCTAACTCCTCAAAGTGGGTAAAAAGTCAATCGAGCGGTTCGACGCTTTTCTCTTGGCAGCGCGGGTATGGCTATTTCGGAGTCGGTAGACAGCAATTTGATAGTGTTTATAAATACATTGAAAATCAGAAAGAGCGCCATAAACGAATCGGGTTTCAAGATGAAGTGCGCGCAGCCTACTTAACTGCAAAAATTGAGATAGACGAAAGGTATGTTTGGGATTAACTCACTCAGCTTTTTCTGTGGTCTCTTTGAGGCTCAATCATTTGGTTAGGCTACCTGGGTCTCACGATCCAGGCTAGAATCTAGCGGGACTTTGTCCCATACGTAAGACATGGGTTTCAGATTTTAGAGACAAACACCCACCAAAAATCCACTTCTTACCAAGCCCATTCTTGGATTTCGGTCATATGTAAAAAAAAGGCTCCCGATCAGGTGATTACTGAAGCTATCAGCAGTTAGGCAAAGAAATCATTGAAGAACTTTCGATTGTATTGATAATTCTCTTTATGCAAAATTATGAGAGGTGAAAGTTTGATAGTAATGACGAGTTATGGGAAACATTTTGTTTGATGTTGAACGTCAGTGTCGCTCCTTCAGAGCTACATATGAGGGTGGATCTTACCTGGGGTTTCAGGCTCGCTGCTCTCCTCTTCCACCACCAGGCTAAAATCTGCCATGGCTTTGCCATTGATTTTAAATCAAGATTGAGAGCTCACTTTCGATAATTTTGTAATGGCTGTCCTCAGTGCGTGTAAATGGCGAAGCCATGACAGAAAACGAGCCTGTTGGTGGAGGGCGAGCTTGCGAGCCCGAAACCCCAGGACAACGCAAAACAGACGATCGAGTGCTGAAGGCACGACAGAAGGCCTAGTAGTACTGAATTTACTTTAATTCTAGCTCTAGTTCTACTCGCTCAAGACGCTTCAAGAATTTATCTATTTTTTTGAAGTGTACGTATTTTCGATTATACTCATCGATTGGAAGGACAGGGATTCCTCTGTAATTTCCTGGCTCTTTAATGGATTTGGAGACCCCTGACTTTGCAGCTATTGCAACATCTGAATCGATAGAGATATGGCCAGCAATCCCTACTTGTCCTCCAATAATCACATTCTTCCCAGTAGAGCTGGAACCGGCAATTCCTGTTTGTGAGACGATAATATTATCTTCTCCAACATATACGCCGTGACCTATCTGGACTAGATTATCGATTTTTGAGCCCTTGGCAACTACTGTGGATTTGAACCGTGACCTATCGATTGTTGTGTTCGCTCCAATTTCTACATCATCTTCAATAGTAACGATCCCCATCTGACAGAGCTTGTGGTGCTTTCCATTCTCATCTGTTGTAAAACCAAAACCACAAGAACCGATAACGACGCCAGGGTGAATTACCACTTGATTTCCTACGATACATAGCTCTCTAATCGTGACATTAGGGTGGATTAAACAATTCTCTCCTACACTTACCCCTGCACCGATGTAGCTACCTGCACCGATGAAGGTATGATCTCCAATACGACAATCTTGATCGATGACGACATGAGGTCCAATCGTCACATTTTCGCCAATTGTACTTTTCTCGTGAATAACCGCGGTTGGGTGAACGCCAGAAAACCCTGTAAGCATATGCGTCACTTCATGAAAAGCTTCTAGCACGACTTGGAAGGCTCGAGTAGGATCATTGTTAACTAAGAAAGTTTTCCCTTCACAAACAAGATCTCGTGAGCCGATAAAAATCACTCCAGCTTTGGATTTTTTCATCGCCTTTTCATAACGAGGATTTGATAGGAAAGAGACATCTTCAGCATCGGCAGATTGCAAGTCAGAAACGTTTGAAACCAGATAGTCTGGATCACCAACAATTTCTGATTTTGTCATTTCAGCAAGCTCTGCAACGGTAAAATATTTCTTGTGCATGAAGAGTCTCCTAATTATCTGTGATCGTTTATTTTACATCTTTATCCATAACATCTACAGTGCTATCTGTGATATCCAGGGCTTCAGAAAAGAAGAAACAAGCATCTTCGTTGATAACGATATCTAGATTTTTGTCTTTAGCAACTTTTTCAGCTGCTTCGTTTACAGAGTCGGTCAGCTTTTGAACGACCTTAAAGTTCGCTTGGCTCAAAGTTTGGTAGAGCTGCTGCTGTTGCTGCGAAAGTTCTTGGTTGAGCATACGAAATTTATGCTTTAGCTCAGCTTCAGCTTCTGGTGAAAGGCTATCCAAGTAATCGGGGTCATCAAGTTTAGAAGCGATTTCAGACATGTGCTTTTCTTTATCTTGAAGAACTTGTT
>JBCDHL010000265.1:0-3899 GCA_038750095.1 Chlamydiota bacterium | reverse complement strand
CAGATTTATACGGATTTTAAAATGGACTCTTAATTTCCATGATTTTCCGCCTACCCGCGATTTTCTGGTAAGTAGAAATCCGAGAAAAACCCATTCAATTTATTTTTTCACGGGAGCTCCTGGTCACAAACCTTTCTAATTGAATTTCATTAAATAAAAGGTTAACGTAGAGAGGATGATTTATACTTGTAAACGATAAAATCAGCTCCATGTCACCAAAAATCAACAACCTACAACCGCATTTACTAATCTTAATAGTACTTGTTTTTACTGCATGCAGCAATGATGGCAATGAAGTAGTTCATTATAAGGAAACAAATCTGGTTAATATTGCTGGTAGAAATACAAACATGTCAAAAAATCGCACTTCCATCTACCAGATGCTCGTGCCCAATAATTGGACTCTCAAAGAGCCTTCTGCAAGTGAGTCATTAATTGACACCAAAAAACCGATTTATGAATTGATTATTGATGAGGGAGAGCAAGAAGTACGAATCACCATCCATAATTTTCCTACCAATAGCATCGACGAGCGCGTGCCCCCCGAAGCTCAAGCTGCAAGATGGAAACAGCAACTTGGGGGTGATAAAATTATCGATGCAAAGACAATCCCTCAGTCATTTGGAGGGTACTCAGGACTACGATTTGAAGGGATTGGTCATATTGGTGGAGAGAAGCTTATGGTCATTGGCTGGAGTATGCAGCTCTCACAAGAACATTTTTACGCTCTTAGCCAAGAACATGAAGGTCTCACAAATGAAGAACGCGAACAAATGCGTGGTGATTACACAATCAAGGTGGTAGGCAGCCCAGAAAAAGTTAAAAACCTTCAAGAATCCATCAATCGGTTTGCGAGAAGTTTTCGATTGATGCAACCTATTCCTGATAAGCGATGATGTTCAAAAAAATCTACCACTTTTTAGGCAGCTTTTACTTTGCTATCATTATTATTGCCTTGATGGCAATTATAGTTACAGCTGGAACGTTCACCGAATCATATACAAACTCTCATTTGTATGCCGCTCTATACACTTATAACAACCCGATCTTCAACATCATACTTGTTGCTCTATTCATAAACATTCTCGTTTCTGCAATGAGGCGTTGGCCCTTTAAGTTGAGCCATACCCCATTTTTGATCACTCACCTAGGATTGCTCATGCTCATTAGCGGCGTCATCATCAAAAATATTTGGGGGGTGCAAGGAAATATGTCTCTTACCGAAGGAGGAGCCAGTCATACCATCACGATTCCAAATACTCAGGTCATACACGTTGAAAAACGAGATCCCAATCTCGCGACAAATATCCTTTCAGAAGAGTTTCCCATCACATCACACTTTTGGAGTAAAAGAAGGAGTATTGGAACGAGTATCAATCAAAAATTTACCGACTTTTCCCTCGAGCTCGCGGAATACTTCCCCCATTGCGAAGAACAGTGGGATACATGGATCAAAGGAACAGCCTGCTACATCTCAGGGTTAGAGCCTTTTCCGGTCTATCAATTACAAGATGAAGACACATTTATACCGATCAGCACAAAAGTGAGAATTTTTCGTGATAGTGATGAGGTCTGGGATTTATATGCAGTAGAAACGGACACCCCACAACATGCTCTTAATTTGATCATGAAGGATACACAAATTAATGAAGAAGATCTATTTAATGAAAAGAACTCGACGAATATCTACACAACACCCAAGATCCTTTTCCTCAAAAATGAGGATCGGTCAGTAACAGTTCATGCCATCGACCGTTATGGGCATCTCTTCACTAAAGACTATCAATCTACAGAAATCAGCCCACTCGTTGTCTATAACGAGGGATTCGGAGGATACTTTGCAACACTCACAATCCCTTTTCCCGCATACCCCTACGACGGCACGACCATTCAACAAGCAAAAGTCCACCAAGTGACTAAACGACTACGCAAACAAAATGTTGAGACAAGTGAGCTATCTCCTCCCCTGCAACTTCTTGATAGAGCATGCAGAAAAACAGGCTGTGATTTTGCCTATTGTCTGGCACAAGTTCAGCAGGGAACGAATCCAATAGATCTATCACATACTTTGGAACAAGTGGAGTGGCCTCTCCTCCCCGCAGAAACAGTCACTGTTTGCTATTGGGCTGCATTTATCGATAGGCAAATTAAAAAATTTAAAAAAGAAGATATCCCTGAATCCATTCTCAAATTGGGAAATTCAAACTCTCTTCTTGTAGAGCTGCAACAAATTGTTCATGAGCTTCCCCCCTACGATCACGCTGCTCAGTATTCCCATGAAATCGCTTTAGGAATGTTTCATGCTTCCCTAGAATTTTATGGAATAGACCTCAACTTCCTTTGTCCAAATTTATCTCACGAAGAGACACAGCAGTGCCTTGTTGAATTTATTCAAGATAACGTGAGGGAGTCAAGGCTTAGCGAAGCTTTTCCTCCACTAAAGTCTCTATCTTTTCAGCAAAAAATTTCTGTTTTAAAGCAGCTATCTAAAAATCGAGAAGAAATTGCCCAAATGCTCCCCACAAAAGATATTGAAGACGCTTTGCCAACCTTTTCAAGATCAGAAGATCTTTGGAACGGGTTGGAGAAAAAGTTGAACCAACACGACATAACCATTGAAACTCCCATCACGCCGCATTACAGCGCCCTCCCGCCAACAAAAAAATTAGAGGATAATAGACCTAAAATCACCCTGCTAGCAAAATCTGAAAAGACCAAACAATTTACCTCACTAGCATATGACTCTACAGGTCAAAGAATCCGCTGGCCCATTCTTCGCGGAGATTATCGATTAAGCTTCCAACCGAAAACACTTCAGTTGCCGCTGACTATACGACTTCATGACGCTCGACAAATCAACTACCCGAACACAGGTCAACCTTTAAGTTATGAAGCAGATATTATTCCATCGGATAAAGACGGTGAAATGATCACCATCAGCATGAATAACGTTTACGAAAGCAATCATGGGTACCGGTTTTACCTTTCAAACATCACACCAGGTGACGAAAGTTCCGTTCAGCATGTTCAGCTAGTTGTAAACTATGACCCAGCAAAGTACCTGCTGACTTATCCAGGAGGGGTTCTAATTGCTATTGGAACTTTACTGTTATTCTGGTTTCGTCCCAAATATCATGGGACAAAGTGAGCTTTTAAACTTTCATATTCGGTAACAAATTAGAAGCATTTTTCATAAAACCTCGCAGCAATACATGACCTATATCATCCTGATCGCTACACTTGGGTTGAGAGAAACTCTTTTTAAATTTATTTAAATTATTTCTTGCGGCTTTCAATACATTATCGCTAATGACCTCTACATTAGATTTCTGCTCTTGCTTTTTATTTAAATCATTATAGACCTTCGGCTTTTGATCGCCAATTTCAGTCTCAATTTCCACTGTTTGATCACCATCGAATGAAAGGTTTGTTTGTTTACCATCATCTCTAGTGAATGTGATTTCGAAAGTGCTGTCATTATCTTCCTTTTCATCCGGATTTTGCAGTTCTCTTAAGTGTTTCAATCCTTCAGCAAGAACATCAGCCAAACTTTCACCCTTTTTTTCTTGTTTCTTTACATCCTGTTCTTTTTGTTCCTCTTTCACCAGTCCCTGGCTGTCCTTACCTTCCGCTTTTCTTTCAGGTTCCTGCACTTTATTTTTTCGTTGAGGTCTCCAGTTCTTCTCCGGTAAAGGAGGTGGCGTTGGTATATTTAAAGAAGGTGATGGTGTCGGTAAATTTTTAGCTGCAAGATTACCAATTGTACCTATTGCTTTAAAAGTATCAGCGGCAACTTCATCGAGTTGAATTTTCACATTAGCGCGGTTCTCTGATACTCGGTCTCCACCCTTTGATTGTTCATCTCCATCAAAAGCAATTTCTTTACAAGCAATTTTTAT
>JBCDHL010000264.1:0-3906 GCA_038750095.1 Chlamydiota bacterium | reverse complement strand
GTAATGGGGAGTTAGAGCAGTAGCTACTTTTAATGGAGTATCACCTATCCAATCACTTTGACTGACAAGCACTCCCTGTATAATGAGTTTTTCAACTTCCGTAACCTCAGCTTTACGAACAGCATTCGTTAATTTAGCTACTGGATCGCCGCATTCCTGGATTGGCCTAGTTGTTACAAACATATTAAACCTCAAAATTTAAATTATTATAAAATAAAATTTTACAACTAAAAAATTAATATAAAATTAAGAATAATTAAACAGTAAATTAAGAAAAATTAAACAGTAACTATCTAATTTGAATTGGAATTTGGGTGTGTCGCATATTTTCTGGATAGAAACAACAAGGAAAGCAACGCCCTGGATAATAAACTTTGAAAGCTTGATCGTATGATAATCAGTCTCTTAAGAACTACTCTCATCGTCTTTGTCTCGACTTTGTGAAACAATTGCATTAAGTTTTAGTTCACATCTGAGCAAAACTGCTCAGTTTAGATGAGTTCAGAAGATGCGTGGATTAATCCCTCATAAATACCTATCTAACAACAGTCCCTAGTGGAGCCTCTTCAACATCAACCAAATCAATTCTATTATTGCCTTGAGCTGTCAGTAACATCCCTTCGCTCTCTATCCCCATAATTATGGCGGGTTTCAAGTTAGCAACAACAACAACTCGTTGACCTACAAGAGTTTCAGGTGTATAGTAATGACCAATACCAGACAAGATAGTGCGCTTTTCCATTCCCAAATCAACGGTGAGTTTTAGTAGCTTCTTACTTTTTGGGACCTTCTCTGAACTTAACACCTGACCAACTCTTAAGTCTAATTTTTGGAAATCTTCAAAATCCACCACATTTTTCAATGGCTGTATATTGACAGGTTTGTCAGCTTTTGCCTTTTCGGAAAGCCTTTTCAATTGTTCTAATTCCTCTTCAATTTCGGCATCCTCTATTTTTCTAAACAGTATTTCAGGCTGAGATAATGCCTGGCCTGGGGATAACTCTGTCGCAAGAGCCTGTTCCCACCCGGATTGTACTGGAGAATCTTTCATCCCTAGATATTTCCAAAGTTTTTCTGAAGTTGTCGGAATGATTGGAAATGAACAAACAGCAAGAAACTTCAAACACTCTAAACAACAAGCAATCGTTGTTTCCATCCTCTTGAAACTTTCTGGGTCCTTTGCATCTTTCCAGGGGTGTTTCTCATTAAAATAAACATTTCCTGTTTGTGCTATCTCCATAATCAACTGACTAGCCCGACGTAATTTAAAGGTCTCGAAACTTTGCGCTATTTCATTAGCAATTGCTTGAATATTTTGTAAAAACTCTTGGTCGATAGGCTCAAGTTCACCTTTGCGAGGGACAACACCTCCACACTGTTTTTGAGCGAATACAAGAACTCGGTTCACCAGGTTACCATATTTTCCGAGTAGCTCAGCATTACAACGGGACTGAAAATCCTTCCAGGTAAACTCCGAATCCTGAGTTTCAGGTGCATTAGAAGCGATCGTGTAACGAATTTGGTCGGTACTGTATTTTTTAAAAAAATCTTCGAGGTCGATATACCACCCGTCTGATTTACTAAACTGCCTTCCCTCTAGGTTATAGAATTCATTAGCGGGAAGCTCATCCACAAGCTTGTAGGGCTGGTTCTGCCCCATGATCATTGCGGGAAAAATTGCTGCATGGAATGGAATATTATCTTTTCCAATAAAGTTAACCAACTTAGTCTTCTCATCACACCAATAGTTTTTCCATAACTCTGGATCACCTTGCTTTTTCGCCCACTCTATTGATGATGAAATATACCCGACGGGTGCATCAAACCATACATACAAAACTTTTCCTTCAGCTCCAGATAATGGCACTGGCAGTCCCCACTTGGAGTCTCTTGTAATTGCACGGGGACGTAATCCCTTCACATAAGACCTGACGAAATTGATCACATTAGGCTTCCAGTCTTTTTTATCAAGCCACTGATTCAAACGTTCTTTAAACTTGTCGAGTAACAAAAACCAGTGTTCGGTAGGTTTTAAGACCAAAGGAGCGTGAGTCAGCTTTGATCGTGGATTTTTTAAATCCGTAGCTTCATAACTGGTTCCGCACTTAGGACATTCATCGCCACGTGCTTCTTCGTATCCACATTGTGGACATGTCCCCATTACATACCGATCAGCCAAAAAACGCTGATCCTCTTCTGAGTAAAGGTGATCTTTTGTATGAGCCTCTATAAATCCATTATCTAAAAGATCTTTGAAGAACTCATAAACAGGAGCTTCATGCTCATCACAGGTCGTTCTTGAATAGTGATCAAAAGAAATGTCGAGACGTTCAAAAAGAGCCTTATTGACGGCATGGAAAATATCTACATGCTCTCTAGGTGTACGCCCGGCAGCTTCAGCACTCATGGTAATTGCCACACCATACTCATCTGACCCACAAACGTACAATACATCACGATGCATCATTCTCTGAAAACGTGCATAGCAATCACCAGGTAAATAAGCTCCCGCAATATGTCCAAAGTGTAAGGGGCCGTTCGCATAAAGAAGTGCGGAGGTAATGAGAATTTTTTCTTTTTCACTCGTCATGGTTATTCCTTTTTCGTGATGATGCGATCTATTGGCTTTGGGTTAGGTTTAGGTTTTTGGACAATTAACACTTCAAAAATGGTATCTGGAACACATTTCCAGCCAATGAGCACTTTTGTATTGAGGTCGACATACAATGGTCCAGGTTTCAGAAAACAATACTTCCTGGTAATATTTTGAGGCAACGGATCCGAGCACGAGTGTTCAACCTGAAACCCCTCAAGCGATTCATGGACCTCTATCACCTCTTGTTGCTGTTCATGAGACAAACTTCCCCATGAGACATAGACACCCGGGTAACGTTCTTGAATGAATGTCCAGTCCACATGATAAAACCCCCACCATGAAATCGAATAAGGAAATATTCTTCCAGTTTCACGACAAACGACAGCTCTTTTCATCGGGAAAACCCTATTATCGAAAGAGTGGATTTCGTAGTAGAGGAACTTCATAATCATTTCCACACTACTTAAAGGGATATCCTCACCTCTCCGCATAGGTCTTCCAGAATATGGGGAGGTTACACGTTTCTGATTTTGAAGGCGATAAGTAAAAATTGCAATGACAAAAAGAGAAAAAAACACTCCTAGAATCAGAAAAGAAAAAAGTAAAACATTTTCTCCAGAAACTTCTAAAAGTGATCGTTCAACAGGCATCACATATTTCTTTTTGTAAAAGTAGCCTAGTTACTACTCTTCGATATCGCTCGTTTTGAAAGCTCCAAAATCTTTGTCTACTTCACCTTCAGCACTATCACCGTCAATGATTACGTAGGTATCTTTTCCTTCGCGAATTTCTGCCAAGACTTGGGCTGCAGGATTTTGGCTCTTAATTTTCACTCGTGGGGCTCTGCCTGTAGTGATAAGATTTACTGCTAGACCGATTGCATGATTCACGAGGTCAAATTGACTATCATATTTTTTTCGGAAGGTTTCAATTGTTAACTGTTCTTTTTTAGCCATTAAGTTCTCCTTTAAGAGCCTTTTGCAAAAATATCTTTATAGGGGAATTATAGCAAAAGGTGGAGTTATTTAAAAGGATTCACATTATTTTATGATAATTCAGCCTATGTTCTTCAGCGATAAAGATACTGCGAAGAACTTGGTAGGCGGTGCTTAGGTCGTCATTGACGATAATATAGTCGTAAGAGGTGCTCATTTCAATTTCTTTTTGGGCATGATCCAATCTTTGCTCAATAGATTTTGTGTTTTCAGTTTTTCGGTCGGTAATTCTTCGGCGCAATTCACTAAGTGACGGTGGCATGATGAAAATGGAAGTGTGTGGGATTTTTTTCTTAACAGCCTTGGCGCCCTGTG
>JBCDHL010000263.1:0-3908 GCA_038750095.1 Chlamydiota bacterium | reverse complement strand
TTAAGAAATTAAAGTTTATTGAAATAAACCTTTTCTAAATATTGTCCACAACGGCTTTATCTATTACTTTCTTTGTATAATCCTTCCATTGTATTGCTATTTGATTTAGTCGTTAAGCTTTTGGATTATGGCCAGTGCTTCTTCAGGCTCTAGTCGGGTTTGGTAATTGATATCGATATGCGCTAAGGCAATACGTTGATGACGATCAATCACAAAAGTTGCTGGTATAGGTAACGCCCAATCATCCGTTCCGTTATATTCTGGAAGAGGCGCACCTAGGTTTGTGTAAACGCTCTGTAACTGTTTATCTAGCTTGAAGAGAATGCCATAGCTTTCGGCAACTTTTGATCCCACATCAGAAAGAACATCAAATTCAAGATCTTTCTTTTCTGCTGTAGTTAGCGATGAGTCAGGTGTTTGTGGTGAAATTGCAATGATTGCACCACCAGCTTTCTTAACTTCTAACAAAATCTTCTGATAAGCACGAAGTTCTAAATTGCAATAAGGACACCACTGACCACGATAAAACGTGATAATCACAGGGCCGTCTTGTAATCTTTCTGATAAGCTAACTGGTTTGCCATTTGCGTCAGGGAGGGTAAAATTAGGTGCTGTATCACCTATAGATAAGAATTCTTTATCCTGAAATTCTTTTTCTAATGCATCTATCCCTTCTTGTATGATAGAGACAATGTTTTCATCCACTTTGCTCTCAAACTGAGCTTTAAATTCTTTTAATTGATTTGTAAGTGACATGGTCTTTCTCCTTTTTTGTTATTGCCCACAGCCGTTTAGGTTGTGGATTGCTGGTAATGTTGTAAAGCTATGGATTGTAAAAAATTAGGTGTATACTGAATGAAATTACTCGTCTAGGTTTTCTTCAGTCATTTGTGTATTTAGATTTTTGAGTATTATGTTTCACTGTTTTATACTTTTCTTGGTTCTTATTATCATTTCTGTACATTTAAGGAAAGATCCCCTCCAAAATATACCGAACGTGTTCATTGCATATCAAATCTAATTAGAACAGAGTGACATAGTAGAAGAGAAATTAGTCTAAATTTTGGCATAGGTTCTGTTCTGAAAACTTATTGGGTTTTTTATGACAATAGGTGATGAATTTTCTTTTTTTATTCAATATTATGAAGTGGAATCCAAGAATAATTCTAATTCTCAGAGGCTTCTAGATTATTCTCCTATAGAGTAACTCTATCTGCAGAGATCGATCATGACTTTGAGCCAAATGCAGAATTCAGTAATGGTGCGATTCATGTTGTTTTTAAGAAGTAATCCAAGGATCAGCCAAGGAAAATTTCAATAACCATCGCATAGTCAATACCCTCTTGCAAAGATAATACCTGCGGGTTATTAATGTGTTCATGGGTACGAAGAATCATATATTAGTCACTGGTGCAACGGGTTTTGTTGGCTTAGAGGTGGCGAAACAGCTTTCTAAACAAGGAAGGTATCCCACTCTTCTGGTTAGGCGACCTCTAAGGGCAGCTTTACTTACTTCGCTAAATGCCAAAGTACTACAGGGGGATCTGGACTCAGCTGATAGTCTAAGGCGTTCTTGTGAAGGCGTAGATACTGTTATTCATCTGGGAGCAAGGGCCATATTTGAAGAATATGATCTTGTGAAACCTACAATTGTTGATGGTTCTGTTCGGTTGATGGAAGCTGCTATAGAAGCAGGGGCAAAGCGCTTTATTTACGCAAGTAGCATGTTGGTCTATGATTCCCAGACGAAACCTATTGATCAAGATACTCCCACTCACCCTAGGTGTGGATATGGAGAAGCAAAAGTAGAATCTGAGCGTATTCTCAAAAAAATGGCGCGAGAAGCAGGAATTAAACTTGGAGTGATTCGCTTACCACATGTCTATGGTGCTCGTGACTTAATGTTTGGGGATGTTAGAAAGGGTAGAGTGTTTTATCCAGGAAATGGCAGAAATATTTTTGCTCATATGCATATCTACGACGCAGCTCGTGTGCTCATTACTGCAGCAGAAAAAGGGTGGGAAGGGACATCGGTTGTTGCTGATTATGAACCTGTTAATTGGATAGACTATCTTCAAGAAATCAAAAAGTATTATCCGCGGTTCAAAACCTATTCCGTTCCAGAGTGGTTGGCCCTTGGTTTTACCTGGTTAATCTATCCTATTCGCCGTTTAAGTAGCGATCCTTCAGTTTATACTCCCGGCTCAGTTATTAGTTGGAATTTAAATCTTCCTGTTAAGAGGGGGATACTCTGGGACGAACTAGGAATTGAACCAAAATACCCAAGTATTTACGAGGGTATTCCTGAAGTGTTGGATTCTTGTGTGCCTTTTCAGTGGGTGCACTCAATCCAAGATCGTATTTGACGATAGGAATTCTTCAGACTGTTTTTTGATAGCCTTAAGCTCATCAGCAGGAATTTTTTTTAAGTTAGCGTATGCGAATCGTAATCGCTGATTGGATTCTAACAGTTTCTTATTTTCTTCCAGAAAATTCCAGTATAAATAGTTGAAAGGACAAGCATCCTCTCCCAATCTTTTCTTAACGTTATAGGGGCAGCCCTTGCAAAAATTTGACATTTTATTAATGTAGTTACCACTAGCTGCATAGGGTTTAGTTGCTAAAATGCCTCCATCAGCAAATAAGGCCATCGATAGTGTATTTGGAAGCTCAACCCATTCAAAGGCATCTGCATAAACAGCGAGATACCAATCACAAACCTCTTCCGGGAGGATTCCTGCTAACAACGCAAAATTACCAGTGATCATTAATCTCTGAATGTGATGAGAATGGGCTTCTTCTTTCGTTTGCTGAATGACGTGTCGCATACACTTCATGTCTGTCTCGCCAGTCCAGTACATTTTTGGTAGAGGACGCTTCGCTTTGAGATGATTCATATTGGTGTATTCGGGCATCAAGTGCCAATATAATCCTCGGATATATTCTCTCCAGCCAATTATCTGTCTAATAAACCCTTCGACTGCGTTTATTGGGGCATGGTTGTTTTTGTATGCCTTGATAACCTCTTCGCAGACGAGTCGAGGGCTAAGGAGCCCGCAATTGATATATTGGGAAAGAACACTGTGAAAAAGAAAATGCTCGTTCTCAACCATCGCATCTTGGTAGGTTCCAAAATGTGGAAGAGAATGTTTGATAAAATGGTTGAGTGACAAACGGGCTTCTTTAGCCGTAACACCGAACCAGAAAGGGGTCGTAGATCCGAAGTGAGAGTTGAACTCTTTTTCCACAAGCGCTATCACTTCTAAGGTTATAGCGTCTGGTTGAAATGTTTTCGGGCCAATAATTTCGGTTTTTCCATCATACTTATTTCTATTGTCTTGGTCGTAATTCCAATTTCCACCTGTAGGCTTACCATCGGATTCCATCAGATAGCCGGTATCCTTTCTCATCATCCGGTAGAAGTGTTCCATCACCAGAGATTTTTTTCCTGTAACCCAGTTTTCGAAGGTTTCGTGGTCACAAAAGAAACGGTCGTCTGGAAGTATGTAGACTTCACAGCTCAATTCTTTTTGCCATTTTTTCAGAAATTCTAAGACACGATATTCTCCAGGCTCGGTAATAAAGAGACGTTCTGGTTCATACTTTTGTGTAAGAGCTTCGATGTTTTTAGTAAGCGATTGATGGTTTTTTTTGCAGTCTAATTTATAATAGAGAACAGTAAAACCTTTTTGAACCAACTCATTAGCGAAATGGCGCATCGCAGAAAATAGAAAAGCAATTTTTTTGGGATGGTGTTTCACATATGTCGCTTCTTCATAAACCTCCATCATAACAACCAAGTCTGTAGCAGGATCGACACACTTTAAGGATGAAATCGCATGATCTAACTGATCACTTAAAACAAGAGCAATTGTTGAATAGGAATTTTTTAGTGTTGTCATTTTCTC
>JBCDHL010000262.1:0-3955 GCA_038750095.1 Chlamydiota bacterium | reverse complement strand
GAGTCGTTATTCCGAGAAGCGCACCGATAAAAATTCAAAGCCAAACATTTCAAGATGAACTAACTTCCTTTGGCTCCAGATCCCCTCAATCGGATGGGATTTTCGCATTTTCTTACAGTCCTACTCAACTCACTTGTTCTCAAGCTTGTGGTTCGCCAAAACCACAAACTCCAAATTATCAATTATTCATGAAACCGTCACTTTCCTGGAATGCAGAAACATCACCCATACAAAGCGGCACTCCTACCGAAGTCGAACTCAAATGACAATTAGTGAAGGATCTGCGATTTTTGAAGAGGATAAAACAGTAATTCACGGACTCATAGAGGATTACAATCCTAGAGATGAAGAGAAAATCCATTACGCTATTTCAATCATCAACGATAAACTTCTAAAAGCCAAAAATTCTGATAATTTCAATGAAAAAGATATCGAATCCGTTTGTTCGATCAGTTCTCAAGCAGTGAACTACATTCAACAGTTGTCGGAAGAATTACAGGACTCATTATACAAAATCCGGAAAAAATTAGATGATCAACTAAAGGACCGCGAATATCAGCAATTTCTCTCGAACAGTGATCAGTTAAAATCCCTTCAAAAAAGACTCTGTGAAATTTTTTGCAAGAACCTCACTAATCCCCCCACAACCCCTCCCGAAATATCTTCAGAAAAGATCGAAATCGAAGATAGAATAACTCAGGAAATTCTTTTATCATTCACGAAAAAATATCAAGATCGTCCCCTTTCAATAAAAGAAATCGAGGGGAAGAAGAATCAAATCAGTCATGTAAAAGACTTTGGTCAACGCTTTATGCGAGATTATTACCCTATCATTGTCTTAGGAAAAGAATCTTCTCCTTCAGACCTTTTTTTACAGCACACCCACAAAGAATTCTTAGAAACCTTTCCACATACGATCCCTAATTTTCTTTTCCACCCTCCAAAAATTGTAGAGCAGCATGAAAAAAATGTGATCATTTCAGTTTTAGAACACATTACGTTTTTTTTTCACGACTATAATCAAGCCATCAAAGTAATCAAAAAAGATGACAAAGAGTTCGAAAAAAGAAAGCTAAGCGATAAAGATATAAAAATCCTTAGTCACATGCGTACGATTTCACTCCAGAGGGAAAACTCTAAAGGCAAAACCTCCAAAAAGGTACAACCATTGATTCCAGAGAGGTTAAATGAAGCTGACATAATGATCCACCTCACCGAAATACTGAAAATGCTTATTTCTCAGTGGTACCTCATTTCCGATCCGGATTTTAAAGAAACACCTAAGGTAACACAAAAACTTATTGCCGCAATGATTCCCCTCATCATTGTTCCCATTATTTTTGACCGCATCCTATCGCCACATGCATTTCGTCTCTTATTCATCAATCTGCTGCTAAGGGATATCAATATCCCTATTGAGTGGGTCAACGCACCTACCTTTAAGGATTGTGATGCCAGCGACCAAGCTTTTACAAGACAAGTGGGCGAGATCGCTCAAAACTTATCTCAAGAAATACTCGACTTTGGTAAAGCAAGAGGTTTCTTAAATAGCGTTAAATACTTTACAGGAACAGAAAGTCTGGGAGAGCTCATTCAAAAAGGCATCAACCATGTAATGGGAACAGATACATGCTTCATCCCTATAACAATCCTTGATCACTTGCTTTATCGTGATGGCGAGCCCACATTGATTGGAGCATTCAGTACGACAGCCCAACATGAAACCAATGACGTTGAAGAAGATGTCAAAAAGCGGATCTACAAAATTCTAAAGGATAATTTACCGCCTGTTATGGCAAAAATAATAGATAAATTCACTTCAATTAATAAATTCTGTGAAACACTAAGTGTGGGAGTGTTTGAGTTGACTCAAAGTAAAAAAGTTTTTCTAGTATTTTCCTGTTATTTTCTTAATGGACTAAAAAAAGGCCTCTCGCCCACCCCAGTAAAGGAGAAAAAATGACCAGGAGTTTTTTACAAAATCGTGAAGATCTATCGAGATATGTTCCACCCTCAACAGTGACATGGAAGGGAAGAGAGGATGGCGGTGACTACGCTTACATTCATCAATCAGTCCATTGTACCGATTTGAGTCAACAAGAACTCAATTTTCAAAAGGGATCTTTTGGTATTGTTGGGCTATGCAGTGATGAGGGTGTTAGGCGTAATATGGGAAGGATAGGAGCAGCAGAGGGACCAAATTCGCTGCGCGAATGTTTGAGTAAGCTACCTATAACTTCTAAAGATCCCTTCACGATATATGACTGTGGTGACGTCAATTGTTCTGATAGCGATTTAGCACTTTCACAAAAAACTTTAGGAAGAGTTGTGAGTGGACTTTTACAACAAAATGTTCATCCCATCATAATTGGTGGAGGTCATGAAGTAGCCTGGGGGACCTATCAGGGTCTTGCTTCTGCGTTCCCAAAAGCTAATATAGGAATCATCAACTTTGATGCCCACTATGATTTACGCCCACTTGTTGATGGAGTAAAAGGATCTTCTGGAACACCATTTCATCAGATAGCCATGGATCGATTAGAAAAAGAATTAGATTTTAATTACATGTGTATTGGCATTCAGAGGTATGGTAACTCAAAAAGTTTGTTTGAGCGAGCAAAAGAGCTAGAAGTCACAACGATCTATGCAGATGAAATGTTTTCTCATCAAGCCGATACAAATCTCCAAATCGTACGGTCATTTCTTCTTAAATGTGACATCATTTACTTAACCATATGCCTAGACGTATTCGAAGCACCCATTTGTCCTGGAGTAAGTGCACCACAAGTTCTTGGCCTAACCCCATGGCAAGTAATACCTATTATGAGGGAGGTGATCGCTAGCAAAAAAACCTTGTGTATGGATATAGCTGAGCTTTCTCCACCACATGATATCGACATGCGCACCGCAAAGCTAGCTGCATCTCTTGTTTGCGAATACCTTCACGGAGTTAATTTATACCCATCGTGATTCAAAATTTGGAATTTTGGCTTTGAGAAAGCCTCGTATCTGGGATATCGTAAGTCGATCAATATTGATTAATATTCATCGACTTACGATATCCCAGCTACGAGAGCTTTCTCTTTGCCAAAAACCAAATTTTGAAACACGATCGGTATATAATCATTGAATCTAGCAATTTATCCTTTACCCCTGTTATAGATAGATTGAGCACGATCGAGAAATATAGAGTTTATGAAAGGAATTGCGGGAATAGTTTATCCTGACGTCTTCCAAGTAGATCACTTGATCTTTCCTATGTTAGATGTCCTAAAAAGCGGTAGTGATACCGATAGGGATATACACACCTACAACAATATTCAAATCGGAACTGTCGACAAAAAACTCGCGGTCAACGAAAAAAAAACCATCATAGGCGGTTTCGATGGAACAATCTACAACTTGACTGCACTACATCAAGAACTTGAAAAAAACGGATACCGTTTTATCACCGACGACCCGACAGAAGTCTTGGTACACGCCTATGAATTATGGGGGGCTAAATTTGTTGATAAGATAGAAGGCGACTTTGCTATCATGATTCTTGACCCTTTGAAAGAGAGAATCCTTTTAGCACGTGACCGCATCGGGAAAAAACCTCTCTATTGGTATCATAATAACAACCATTTCATCTTTGGCAGTCAACTAAAATCTCTTCTCGCTACAGGTTTGATTCCCCAAGCTCCCGCCCCAGACGCAATCTCTTCATATTTCTATTTTGGTTATACTCCTCAAGACTTAACGCCTATTCAAAATGTCAGCAAACTTTTACCTGGCCATCTACTTCAATATAATTTTAATCAAAGCAAAACAATAGAGCCCTATTGGTCCTACAGCTCCTATTTTGAAAATCTAAGTTTGAAGCACCCTAATACGCTTTCAAAGCTATTAGCTACTAAACTGGGAGATGCGGTGAAGGGGCAGATGCCTTCAAACAGAGAGATTGGATGCTTTG
>JBCDHL010000261.1:0-4030 GCA_038750095.1 Chlamydiota bacterium | reverse complement strand
TTTATTATTTAATACTGAGGAATTATCACAGGTAGGAAAGGGTTAATTATGTCTACTAACAGTATGGTTATCAATTTTTTAGAGTCAGCCGGTATCAGTATCGATGGGAATAATCCACACGATATTAAAGTCCATGATTCTCGATTATACAAAAGGCTGCAGACACATGGATCCCTAGGTGCCGGCGAAGGGTACATGGAAGGTTGGTGGGATTGCGACCAACTTGATGAACTTTTTTACAGAATCTGTCGCAACAGACTCGATGGATCGTTTAACAAAAAATGGATGATCATTGGGAAGTCTATCATGAATACAGTGGTCAATTTGCAAACAAGGTTCCGCTCGCTACGTGTTGCCGAAGAGCATTACAACTTAGGAAACGACTTATACGAACGGATGTTAGGTCCAACAATGGCATATACGTGTGGTTACTGGAAAGATGCTAAGAACCTCGACGAGGCACAGAACAATAAGTTCGACCTGATCTGTCGTAAGGTAGGAATGAAGCCTGGTGATCGAATTTTAGAATTGGGATGTGGATGGGGAACTCTTGCCAAATACGCTGCGGAAAATTATGGTGTTGAAGTTATCGCAGCAAATATTTCGTCTGAACAGGTGAACTATGCTAAAAAGAATTGTCAAGGGTTACCCATAGAGTTCTTCTTGTGCGACTACAGAGATGACCATATCTATAATCCTTCGGGAGAGGTATTTGATCATGTCGTTAGTGTTGGTCTTTGTGAACATGTGGGGGCAAAAAACTATCGGACATTTATCGAAGTTGCTCGAAGAAATATGAAAGAAGATGGGCTGTTTTTACTTCATACCATCGGAAGAAACAATACAAGCTACTATGTAGATCCGTGGATTTCCAAGTACATTTTTCCTAACAGTTTACTCCCTTCCATTAAGCTGCTTAGCGATGCCGCTGAGGATCAGTTCATCATTGAAGACCTACATAATATCGGTGCTGATTATGACAAGACTCTCATGGAGTGGCACAAAAACTTTAACTCTCACTGGGAAAGCTTAAGCGATCAGTATGATGAGAAATTTTTTAGGCTCTGGAATTATTATCTCCTCTCTTGTGCAGGAGGGTTTAGAGCTCGATCGATGCAGTTATGGCAAATTGTCTTATCACCGAATGGTGTGGCCGGGGGATACAATACGGTAAGGTAAAAGTATGGGGACAGCCTTTTTAGAAAGTCACAAGGAGTACAAGGAAAAAAAAGATCGACTTGCCGAGGGGTTAAAGGCTTCTCAACGGTCTGATCAGCAAAAGATTCGACTAGAAAAAGCAACATCGAATCTCTTCCGGCCAAAGATAGAAGAAAAAAAAGACAAGCTCCTTGACGTCAAAGGTTTTAACTCAGTCATTTATGTTGATAAGGAGCGTCTCATTGCTGAAGTTGAGGGTATGACGACATATGAGAGTCTTGTGGAGGAGACACTCAAATACTCCTGCTTACCAACTGTTGTTCCCGAGTTGAAAACAATTACAATTGGTGGTGCCCTTTCTGGTTGTGGAATTGAATCCTCTTCATTTCGCTATGGTTTGGTTCATGAGACCATTCAAGATATGGATATACTCTTAAGTAACGGTTCTGTGGTAAACTGTCACCCCTCTAATGAGCATCGTGATCTCTTTTATGCTTTTCCCAATACTTTTGGTACTCTTGGATATGCCCTTAAAGTCACTGTAAAGCTAATCTCCGTAAAACCTTTTGTGAAGTTAACTCACCTCCATTTTTCGGATTTGGTGAGCTTCTTTTCAGCCTTGGAATCGCGCTCCCTAGAAGGATCACAGGATTACATTGAAGGGGTGATATTTAATCACGATCAGATGGTCATTACTATAGGAGAATTTGTCGATGAAGCACCTTGGGTCAGTAACTATCGCTACCGAAATATTTACTATAAATCCCTACAGCAAAAAGAGGAGGATTACTTAACAACTCTCGACTACATTTGGAGGTGGGACCCAGACTGGTTTTGGTGCTCCGATGTATTTCTTATGCAAAATCCATTATTGCGTTTACTTTTCGGTAGATGGATGCTGGGGTCTGAACGGTACGGTAAAATCATGCACTACTTTAATAGACACCCTCAGTTAAGTGCATTTCTCGATTTTTTTAATGGGAAGAGGGAGTCTATTATCCAAGATATCTCCATTCCTATTCATCAGTCAGCAAAATTCTATGAATTTTTTCAAAGAGAGATAGGAATAAAACCTATTTGGATCTGTCCAACGAAGGCGTATTCCCAAAATGAACGTTACGATTTTTGTCCAATGGACCCTTCTGAATTGTATCTTGATTTTGGTTTTTGGAAAAGTATTCCTACTGATCAGGAGGAAGGACACTACAATCGTCTTCTCGAAAAGATGACGACGCAGTTAGGTGGGTTCAAAAGCCTCTATTCCTCTTCTTATTATACTGAAGAGGAATTTTGGAGCCTATACGACAGAAATAGGTATGAACAGATCAAAGAACAGTACGACCCTCAGCGTCATCTCAGAGATCTGTATGAAAAATGTACAATCAGGAAATCAAGTACACAATCGGTATAAATTACCGTATTTTATACGGTATTTATTTTCTTCTGTTGTTTGTTACGCTTTATCGATCAAACGTATCCGTTTACGGGGTTAATTACCGTGTCAACGGATTTTAAATCGATAGTAATTAAATACCTTCAGAGGAGATATATTCTATGGCAGCATCACCCCTAACAGTCAGTGGTTTTTATTCAATGGTTGACCCTGAATTAAAAAAATTATTCGAAGAAGCGTGTGACGATATGGATCTCGAATGTTCAATTTGTTATGAACCGTTCAAAGACCCTTATTTGATTACCGTCTGTCAGCACGTTTTTTGCCAGGTCTGCATCAATAGATGGGAAGCTGAAACATGTCCACTGTGTCGTCAAAAATTTACAAAAGAACAGGTTGTAAAAGACTCTTTTAAACAAAAAAGTATTAATAATGTATTAGAAAGGTGCAAAAAGGAGCTGAAAGCTGTTCCTGATAAGTCTGAAAAATCACCATTTCCTCTAGGTGCAAAAAAAGTAGTCTCTATTTCGAGTAGTTCTAGTTCCTCGAGTTCTTTTTCTCAACCTATTGAGACCAGTAATATACAGATCTTACAACGCTCTGTTGAAGAAGAATCTGTTCCAATTTCTATGAAACATAAATTTGGTCAAATGATACAGTTTATTTTTAGTGAAATTGCTGAAGACCAATCAACTCAATCCTCTCAGCGTTGTACATTTAAAACTGAGTGGTCAGCACATCAAAAAATGAATTGCCAGACCACAAGAGATTATTGGAGCTCTTTTCAATCCGGTAGCTGTAATTCGATGAGCGATTATTTAGACGCTTTAGAAAATGTAGCATTTAGTCTTGCAGATATATTGAAAGATCAAATCAAGACCTTAAAACTTTCGGGTAACTCAAGTAGAGAGAGTGTTAAACATGTATACTCAGGAGGAGGGACAATAGAAAGATCATCTGGAAGATCAACAATTACCTTTCAGGGAGGAGCGGGTATGGATATGTCGAGAATCATGACCCTTTTGAGAGATAGGCATAACTCAAATTTTTCAGCACCAGAGGAAAATTGCCAGATATTTGTTGGTGGACAAGAGGTTCGGCGTTCGGAAGCTAACTTTATTCGAGCTTTATGTCGGTTAGACGCTCTTCTTTCTGAATGTTTTTCTCTTAGGTATGCTAGAAACGAATTTGCTAACTGTTTTAAGGCTCTTGAAAAGATCAGTCCTGAATCAGTTGAAAAGCAAAATGATGCTCTTATTAGTTTGTGTGATTACTGCAATGGTTTGCTACAGGAAGAAAATCTTCAAAAACTTCTAGATCATTTTAACACACTGTCATTAGAAAAGAACGGTCCTCCTGTTCTTAGTAAAATAGCTGAAAATTTGATATCTGTAGATTCTTCAAACAAGGAGAAAATTCAATTAATTGTTACATCTTTAGATGAACAGTCAATTATATCTATTAAAAACCATATCACAC
>JBCDHL010000260.1:0-4055 GCA_038750095.1 Chlamydiota bacterium | reverse complement strand
AGTCCATTCAGTCCATTCAGTCCATTCAGTCCATTCAGTCCATTCAGTCCATTCAGTCCATTCAGTCCATTCAGTCCATTCAGTCCATTCAGTCAATTCAGTCCATTCAGTCCATTCAGTCCATTCAGTCCATCACAATATTTTAGCATATAAAATATTTTCTTTCTATTTCCAATTGACATCGAGATAGTATTTTTCTTCTAACTCGTAGGTTTTGAAGTACTTCTTTTTTTGCGCGTTACCTGCCCACAAAACGATCCATTTTGCAACACTTTCGGGTGCATTTTTTTCATTTGTTTGTCACGTTTGTAGAAGTTGTTTTTATTATAAGACTGGCATTCGGGACATTTGGTAACCTCTTTGGTTTGGTCTTCTACGTAAGCACATTGGCAATATTCACAGAGCATCAGGCGCTGTTCTGTTGTAATAATTTTTTTATGACGCTTGATAACGTGGGTATAGAGCCAAAGTCCCATGATCACCGTCAAGAAAATAGCGAGGTAGATCATAATTGCTGTGTTAGTTGCGACTTCAATCATGTTCCCTCATAGGTTGTGTTTTGAGTATTTCAATATGTCCTTTCGTGATGAAACGGTCAGGATTTTTCTCAAAATTGAGTGATAGCAGTAGGTCTTCCATTTCTTGAGGTATATCTTGATGTTTTTCGTACCAAATGACACGTCCCGTTTTACTTTCGACAATCACATCAAAGGTGTAGCGGGTTTGCTCGACCTGGTTGCTGAGAACTTCAATGACTTTACCCAAAAAATTGCCTCTTAGTTCTTCATTGTAAGCTTGACTAAGTTCTCCCGAAATACGTAAATCGATTTCAGGCATCGGAAGAAAAACTTTTACTGGGATTAATTCATTGAGTAGAAACTCTGTCTCAAGTGTGGAGAAAAGTGGAGGAGTATCTGCCTGTATTTCAGGATGGACAAACTCTTTTTGTTTCATTGATGAAATCGGTGGAATCGTGATTGGGGAGGGTAGGGGAGCAAAATAGCTTTGTTTAAGCAATTGGTTCACCTCATATTCTGTTATAGAGTACTCTTCTGGTGCATCTGTATATTCTTGGGTTGCATGGACGGAGACTGGCGGAAGTATGAGCAAGGGGTAATTTTCTTGTCCCTTGTCGATACGAAAGATCATAAAAAAGGCTGCATGAAGGAGAATGTAGACGAATAAAGCCATCAGGAATAGTTTTGTGAATAAGCGATTTCCCCTATTTGCACGGATGCAGACCTGACGAGTGTGTATGTCACGTTCTAGTTTTAACATATTTCTAAAAGTATTCTATGTTCTCCCTATCAGATGGCTTGTAAACTAGGCGCAGTTTTTTGCAGCAATCCTGTGCAATGGAGAAGACTTTTAGGAAGTCTCCATATTCAACACGTCTATCGATACTAACCACAACAGTAGGTTCGTTGTGTCCCGTTTGTTTTTTGACTGATTCATACTCTTCTTTCAGACTCTTTTTTAATGAATGGATATCAACGATTGTTTTTTTGGAGCCTAAGTAAATGACGTTCTGTGCATCCATAACAACGACAAGTTGTGTTGTTAGGGGAGTGGAGTCCATATCTATTTCGGGAGTTTCGATATTTAAAGATTTCAGAGGAAGGATGTCAGAAGTAATGATAAAGAAGATAAGCAGCAAAAATATGACGTCTACAAGAGGTGTGAGATCTATTAAGTTATATGAAGGTTTGAGTTTGGTGGAAAACTTCATGGTCAATACCCAAATTCCTTATCCTGATGGATTAAGAGGTCCACGATTTCAGAAGATGTCGTTTGTATCTCTAAAATAAATCCTTCAATACGACTGACGATATAGTTGTATGCTAGAACAGAAGGGATAGCAACTACCAAGCCTGCTGCTGTCGTAACAAGGGCATATTCCATCGCTTCGCCTAATCGCGTTGCAGAGATATCCACTAAGCCACTGGTTCGCATTTCAGCGAATGCCTGAATAAAGCCCAGGACAGTCCCTAATAGTCCTATCAATGGAGAGATATAAGCTATCACCGAAAGGATTTTCGCATTCTTCTCTAGCTGAGCAATTTCTACCATTCCCGTAAGCTCCATTGCACTCTCAATTTGATCCTTAGTACGGTTGTGTTTTTCTATACCCGCTTTGACAATATTGGCAATCGTTCCGCCGGTATTCTCGCAGACTTTTATAGCCTCTATGATATTTCCCTCTTTGATTGTATGGCGAAGATCGATAATCAGCCTGTTAGTGTCACCTTCCGAACGCTTGAGTTGTAAATAACGTTCAATAAATACAGTAACGCTTGCGATTGAACATCCCGCAATGATGAACAAAATAATGTTCCAGTTTGACCCCATGTGGAATAGGCTAATGATATTCATAGATTTCCCCTAATTTGTCTTTTGCTTTTTGGCCCCATTCTCCTCCCTTTTTTGCAGTCGCTTCGAGCTGCTTTCGGGAAAGTTCAAGGCGCCCTTGTAGTTGATAGATTTCTGCCCGTAAATACATGGCTTTAAGTCGTAAATTCGAAACAGCATCTTCATCTATCGCTTTCGTTAAATAACGCATGGCTTGATCATATTGGCCCAGCATTTTATAACAATGGCTCATTTTAAGCCAAAGGTCTATCGTCTCGTCGGTAGAGAGAACCCGGCCTTTTGCACATTCCTCCGCATTCTGTAAGTAATCGAGAGATTGCTGGTAAGACCGTTCTGATGTTTCGTCGGCTAAGGCTATCAGGGAAAGGTCATGCCAGGAGCGGCTCAAATAATACCCTCTAGTTACCTTTGATGCTTCATATGTATCGATTAGTTTGTGGATAAGTTGTTCTGCTTCATCGTATTGCTCGGCTTCGAGTTCTGTTTGAGCAAGCCCATATACAGCTTCTTCAAAGGTATCGTGTTTGAAGTTGTTCGGTTGGGGAGGCCCCATTTTATCGATTAAATCAGTAAACACCTCTTTAGCATACTGTAAATAAATGTGTTTTTTGGCCCCAGAAGATTGACGAGCGATTGTCAAGTTGCAAAGAGCTTTTTCTAAAGTGGCGCGAAGCTCAAGGGAGGAGTAGTGTGCCAGATCTTTATCATCAATAAGGTTTAGGGATTGAAAACGTTGGTAATCAGTAGTAACTTGATGAAATTGGTCGATTGCTTTTGTAACGTTGCTTTTACTGATCCATTTTCCTTTTGAAGTTTTTCTATCACGTTTACTGTCAAGAGCAAGAAGAAAGTTAGTATCCATAACAAATCGACTATCTGGATAGCGAGTCAACAGTTCCTCTAAGTGTTTTTTAGCTTCTTTTTCACTATTTAAATAATCTTGGTAGGTGTAGACGCGAAAAAATGCTTCTGCAGCGAAAGAAGATGACGGATAATCATTGAAACATCTTCTGTAGTACTCACCTGGAGAGTGATTAGGTTTTATCTGCCTCTCTGCGGCTCTTCCGGCCCAATAGAGGGTTTCGAAGGCTAAAGGTGAATCGGGAAACATGTCGACAAGAGGGGCAAGCACAGACTCCGCTTGATCGAAATTGTTTTTTAAAAAGTGTATCTTTCCTAGCAATAGGGATGCTTGTATGGTTTCTTTGTCACTTGGGTTTATCAGGAGCCCTTGTTTGAGGTCATCAATTCCCTCACTTAGGTATCGATGGTCACCACTCATTTCATAGAGGTGGGTTCCGATAAGGCTTCTGGTGTAGTATGTCTTGAAAGATGGTCTACGACTCAAAATATTTTCTTCGATAACTTTATAAACTTGCTCCATCTGGTGGATCTCTCCTAAGTCCTTTGCGGTTTGTGCCCAGCAAGTTAGGGCTTCGTGAGTTTTGTTCGTGGAGGTTTTGTTAAATAAGTCGTATGCCTTTTTGTAATAAGAAAGGGCAAGTTCCAAATGTTTTCTCGTGTCCTGTCGATTTCCGTAATAAGCCTCCTCTTTCTCATTATGTCCTCTCAAAAGCCAGCCATCTGAAACTATACTGCTTTTTTCTTTATCTTTGGTTGAGGTAAGTAAACTTAGATACTTTTCCTTTTGTGTGTATCCTTTATCTATCTGTGCTTTTAATAGT
>JBCDHL010000259.1:0-4062 GCA_038750095.1 Chlamydiota bacterium | reverse complement strand
TGCTGTTGAAAAAGTAGCTAAAGATGTATGTAAAAATTTAGATAAAATTTGTGAAGAACGAATTTTTTTAGAGAGTAAAGTAGCAATTGCATTAACCCGATACGGCAACCAAATTTTGCGGCTTACTAAAGGCGCTCTTTTAGGTTTGTGTCTGGGTCTTGATGTATACAACGCGATAGAAAATGAGAAGGGGAAAAATGAGGTTAATGATAACTCTGTCCCTCGTGGAGTCATCAAAGGCTGTGTGAGATTTATCTCAAACTTAATTTTATCACATATTGAAGATCTGGGAACTGTGGAAAAAGCGGAAAGGCTCTACAAGCAAGAGGCAAGTGAAGGTCCCGTTAATAAAAACACTGATGTATGCAATGAGATCAAGGCTGAAAGAACTCTATTTATGATGACTGGTGGCCGTACTCTAATACCACCAAGCTCTGGCGGTGTTTCAGCAGATGATTACCTAAAAGAGATCGGGATCGGTATACTTCAATTGCGCGAGATTGAAGAGAAAATTACTTGTGCTCTCATCACAAAATTTGAAGAATACGTCGCTCATGAACCCGATGTTGTGAATCATGTTTTAGAAGATTTACAAAACGAAGTCGGTAAGAAGATACAGTTACCCCCGGATTTTTTCCAATGGAGCGATTCAAAAAAAGCTGAATATGGAATCGTACTAGCCAAACAAGCAGCAGAAGTGATGAATCATTCTATTGAACAGAGGAGGCATGAAGCGAGTTTAAGGAGACAGGCGGATCAGCTGACTAGGTATTTTGGTGAAGTTTATTTTTCTTGGGGAGCAGCGAGCGAATCATTGAAAAATCAACCACCAGGGTTCATTGATTTGACAAAACACCTTAACGATGCAGACTGGTATCGCTTAAGTGGAGGTGATCCTTCACGTATTCCTTCCCCTCTTCTTACACCCTACGGTTACAATGAGTATAGCGGCTTAAGCGCATTTGGACCTGAAGAGCGAATGAAAAATTCCTTTCTAAAGGCAAGTGAACCTGGAAGTTCTTCAACTGATAACACTTCAATACAAAACAACACGTTGATACCGGATCTAAGAAGAATGCCTTCAGAGCCACCGCGACCAATTTTAGATCTATATCGGCCCAATCCGACTTTAGAATTAGGACCATCACAAAGTTCTAAAATACCCTCTTCATATCTGCGACCCTTTGGGGATATTCGAATACAACAACCTGGTGGTGGAATTGGTGTTGATATAGCAGGTGGAACTTCAGTTGGTATTGGTGTTATCGTCAGTGTCGACCTCTTAAATGTTGAAATCTCATCTTTAATAGCATCAGCGGCACCTATAGTGCTTCCTATCGCTTTTGCAGCGATTGTAGGGCTTAATCTAAAAGCTCATATCGATCGCAGAAATGCGGAGAGGAAGACGGATGATGACTGGATTGAGTGGCAACGTGAGTCATCATTAATTAATCTAGACTTTAGGGAAACATGGACTCCTATAATAGAAAATAAAGTAGGCAATCTGAGTCAAAGTAATATTACGACACTGACAGATGCCGGTACGCAGATTGTAGAACAAATTGAAAAAGTCGAAAAGAGCATTCAATCTGTTAATAAGGATAGTGCTCTCACCACTACCACAAAACTGGAGGTTCTCAATAGCCTTGTTGATATTCATGGAAGGTATTATTTACTAAAACAGGTGATTGAAAGTCGTCTAGCTATGGAGACGTTTTACACCTCTCATAGCAATGACTCTTCAGATAAACTAACCTTATTGCTTAATAAGCCAAGTATCGCTACCGATCCTTTAAAACGCGACATTTTAGTTCAGCTTGCTTTAGATAAAGTGCTTGCCCCTTCAGGGGAAGAGTCCATTGATCTTGATCAAGCATTATATTTTCTCTCAGGCCTTCAGGAAATACTGCCCAATTTATACTCCCTTCAAAAGGGGGTAGAAAGTATCACTATACTTCAAAATTCGATACATACCTTGTGTCATGTGGAAGAGAAATTTAATAACCTCGATTTCAGAGGGGCACTGGAAAAACTAAAAGTCTATCTTGAAGAGCGCAATCCCGCTTCTATTACTCTTGACAAGAGTAAAACACCGAGTCATCCATTGATACCAAAAATTGAAGTCGTTGGGCTCGACGACAAAAACACAAAAAATGACTTGAACAGTCAGAAACCTGACAGTCCAGGAATCAATACTCAAATAGACCATATCAATAATCTCCCTTTCAATGAGATCGATGTCGCTTTTTTGGATGGACTGATTGCTAAAATTCAGAATAAAGATAAGAAGTGGGATACTAGGCTAAAGGAAAAAATTCTTGATTTCTCTCTCCATAGTGTTCTTGGCACTAAAGCGAGCAATTCTATTCGTAAGTTAAAGGAGTTAAAAGAAAACAAAGAGTATTGGGATAAACTGCAGGGGAAAAATTTTGATGAGCTGATTGCTCTTGTTGCTACAGCTGACAACTCTGATAAAAAGGAATATGTGCAGAACGCTCTAATATCGACACTAGAAAAAGAGATGCTGGAGAACTCTTCACAGCTGCATGAGCATCTGCTAGATTATACAGGTTTGTTTTCGGACAAAGAGATCGATCAACTCATTGGATTTTTAGAGGCGAGAGAACTGTTTCAGCCTATCTTCAACGGCGTTAATGAAAATCCCGACTATCAAGAACTAACCTCCTTTTTCGAGCAGCTTAAAGCCGCTTTTCCAGACACCGATATTTCTGCTCTTTGTGAAGAGTTTTCAAGTATCGTTTATAACAAGCTAGAATCAGAGAACGTTGCAATTCACAATGCTTTTGTAGGAATCGCGAAAGGAGAAGAGTCACTATCTTTAGATGAAACACGAGAAAAACTTACACAACTCTTTTCAGTCGACTCCAACCGTTCTGAAGCTCTCTATCAGGAGTGGTGTGATCAATTTATCCTTCTTGAAAAGTGCGATGTCGCTGAGAGCTTAATTGATGATTGGAAAAGTTGTATTGTTGGTGACGAAACTCAATTACTTTCTTTCGAGAAATTTTGCAGAATCCGTCAGCCTTTTATCGATTACCAAGATAAGAGCTTAAATATCTCCTTTAGACTAATGAGAGAACATTACATTAAAGAGTCGACTTCTGGAGAGATCCAAACGGAAGATCTTGATGCTCTTTATCTCAATACAGTTTTTCTTCCCTATACGAAATGGCGGATGGATACTTCACAAAAACTGATAGGGACCTTAATGCAAACAGTAGGCCGCGACTTTTTACGTCGTCCCACTCATATTCCTGGCTTTGGCAATTTTCGTGAAGAGAAACTTGCAAAAAGCGACTCTATTGTTATTGCACAACGAATGGTACATGCAGCAGAAATTGTCTATAATTTTGAACCCTCTTTATTTCCAGCAATCGTACACAGTTTTCGCTATCGACTTCCAATTGAGCAGAAAGGGCTTAACACGCTAATCTGGGAAAATAGTGAATTTACGCCAACAGCTCTCAAAGAGATATTTTGGGATGGTGCCGATTGGGACAGTAAAAAACATCTTACAGCACTTCTTCGGCTAGCAGAAGCTGGATTGGAAACCGGTAAATTGATGGGAGTCGAAAATGATAAGTTATCGGATGTGGTATCGACAGGTTCAACGATACTAAGAACCCTTGAGGAAGGAGCAAACCTAAATCTTATCACACAAGCTTTACCTGGACTTCTTGACGGTTTTGAACGCGCATTTCAAGATGTGACCGGAGAGTTACCGGAGAATGAGAAATACCACACTGTCAAAAAAGTTGTCGTTCCTCTTTTAGCTTTCTCTGCAGCCTACAGCAAGTATGGTTGCACCCCCATTACACTGATGGAAGGTGGGCGAGTTGTTTATGAAGCCAAATCGGTGCCTAATCAAATCATTGAGGCAAAGTTAAATAATATCCAGAAGCACCTGAGTGAAGGAAGGGAGGATACCGCATTATCCAAGCTCGAAGAAATCGAGAATGCAGGGATGCGCGCTGATGACAGAGACACCTGTAGACAGCTCAAAATTGCGATTAATTTTGCCAAAGCCTCTCGCTATCAAAC
>JBCDHL010000258.1:0-4076 GCA_038750095.1 Chlamydiota bacterium | reverse complement strand
TGGATGATAAAAACAGGACAATATGCACTCAAAGTAGGGACAAATGATGCAACTAATAATGGAACAGATTCAAACTGGTGGAGATAGAAATTTTGGTTATTTATTAGGAGACCCCACCGAGAAAGTCGCGGCATTAATCGACCCATCAAATAATCCTAAACAACTCATTCAGCGAGCAAAAGATCAGGGAATGAGTGTTGAGTGGATCATCAACACTCATGGTCATTACGACCATGTTAATGGTAATGAAGAGGTTAAGAAGGAAACTGGTGCAAAAATTGCTATCTATGAAGAATCTTCTGTTCCTCATGATCTGGGGATTCCAGATAATGGAGAATTGCTTGTAGGTCATATCAAACTCAAATTTTTACATACTCCCGGACATTATCCCGATCACATGGTCATCTATAATCCGGACTACCATTTTGCTTTTACTGGCGACCATCTCTTTGTTGGAAAAGTTGGAGGAACAGCAAGCGAAAAGGCGGCGCGGGAAGAGTATGATAGCTTACAAAGGGTTTTTCGAGAACTTCCTTCACACACAACTGTATGGCCTGGACACAATTACGGTTGCCGTCCTTCATCAACGCTTGAATTGGAACGAGCTTCTAATCCTTTTGTTCAGTGCAAAACTTTTGAGGAGTTCCTGGAATTAAAAGCTAATTGGACCGAGATAAAAACAAGCCGCGGTTTGATGTAACACATATCCAGTATGTCCATTACCATTGGACATACTAGCCAATTAATCGATCATTTGATAGATTGATGATATACCAATCGCACCCACATGATACTATTACATAGGTAAAGGATGATTGAGGAACTACGTAAAAAGTTACCAGCAGAAGAGTTTGATTATCTCGTTCTGATGGACGCCTTGAAAAATTACAAAAAACCGCGGGATAAAATCACCCAACTGCTGAAAACGAAATCCATCATACGTGTAAAAAAAGGAATTTACATTTTCGGTCAAAAGTACCGAAAAGGTCCTGTTAGTTTAGAAGTTTTAGCAAACCAAATTTATGGCCCCTCTTACATTTCTTTAGAATATGCCCTTTCATACCACGGGCTGATACCGGAAAGGGTTCAATGGGTAACAAGCATTACGAGCCAAAAATCAAAATCTTTTGAAACTCCTGTGGGAAACTTCTCATATCGCCACATCCACACTGGTAAGTACATCGTGGGTGTTGATGACGTACAGCTTGACACCTATAGATTCTGTCTAATGGCTTCACCCGAAAAAGCGATTGCGGATATCATCGCGCCGATGACAGACATGATAAACAAAGAAACAGTGAAAGAGTACCTTGTTGATAGTATGCGCATTGAACCCCACGAGCTTTTCCAATTAAGTGTGAAGAGAGCCGAGGAAATTAGCAAAGTTTATAAAAACGCAAGAGTGAACTACTTTTTACAATTTTTAAAGGATTCTCAATGAGTGAAGCAGTCAGTCAAATGCTTAAAAGATACTCCTGTGTTACCCAACAAGATTACAAAAATGCATTGAAAGAAATCATACAAGAGCTTGCACTTCTAGGTTTATGGCGTAGCAAATTTTTCGAAAAAGCTGCCTTTTACGGAGGGACGTCACTGAGAATTTTGTTTGGATTGAATCGATTTAGTGAAGACTTGGACTTCTCTTTGCTTCAACCTGAGAAAAGTTTCGATATTCAAGCATACCAAACAGCTATAGAAACAGAGCTCGCACAATTTGGATTCAATGTCACGATGACTCCAAAAAACAAAAACTTTGATTCGGCTATTGTTTCTGCTTTCCTTAAAGCGAACACCATCGAACACTTAATAAAAATCGACGTTCCCGAAGCTGAACAATCTCGTTGCCACTATGATGAACAATTGAAAATTAAGTTGGAAGTGGACATAAACCCTCCCCCTAAATTCGAAACGACCGTCAACTACCTCCTACAACCCATTCCTTATTCAGTAAAAACGTTTTCTGAGCCCGATCTATTCGCTGGTAAACTTCACGCACTATTGTGTCGCTCATGGAAAACAAGAGTAAAAGGAAGAGACTGGTATGACTTTATTTGGTTCATTGGTAGACAAACTCCAGTGCACTTATCGCACCTTGAAGAGCGGATGCGTCAAAGTGGGCATTATGAGGATACCCACCCCTTGAAAGGCGATACTCTCAAGGAAATGATCCACCAGAAAATCGACAAACTTGATATGGAAAAAGCCAAAGAGGACATATTTGCTTTTATCAGTGATCGTAGCGAAGTGGATATATGGTCCGATAATTTCTTTCATGCAATTACAGAGAAACTCCTATTCAAATAGTAGTGACTTCATCATTCTATTTTTTAAATGCGTCAGTTATTTGAACGGCCCAGAAACGATTTGAACGAATAGTAATTATCTTCTAGAATGCCTCAAACGATCGGTATACACAAACATTCTGAAAATATCTAAAATGAGGAGTACAAGGTGAACCCTGCAGTAGAAATTCAATCACTGGAAATTATACAAGGCCCCTGTCCGAGAGCAGTAATCCAAAAAAATGGAAAAAGTTTTCATGTTAACATAGCAACTCAAAATTTAGATGAAATTAATCAATTATTTAACCAAATGACTGATAAACTCTTATCTGAAAAGGAAAACCCACAACCATTTTCTTTAAGTCAAGATGATAGACGTTTCTTCGCATCAATCATACTAGATGCACCTCTCACAAGTGGTGTTATAGTAGGAGTGTTTAGTAGGATTATGCCTGAAGAAATTAAAAGCTCATATAAATTAATAATTGAAGAGTTACTGAAAGGAACCTTTAACCTCTCTTCTACTGCAACAAGTGAGTTTTCACTAGAATTTCAGGATGACTCGAACCAATGTTCTGATGAACTTCTATCAAAGGTCGACAAAATATTCGAGCGTTACTCGGAAAGTATATTGAAAAAAGCAGAAGGTATAAAGGGAGTTGTTTATTCTGTATACAATAATAAGGAAAAGCTAAGAAACGAAATATCGCTTGTTAAATGGTTTCACGATAGGCTATGCACTGTTATACACAGCAAATACTCAAATTATAAATACGATATTGATGCTTCTGCTAAAAAATTGAAAGAAACACTAACTATTGCAACAAATGTTCTTCTTGAAGACTAAAGAAAAACTCCTATTCAAATAACAACACCCTCACTATAATGCCGAACGCGAGATTTTTTAATGGTAGGTGCGATCATGATCTTAAATTTTTTAAACACTCAAGTTTCTAGCAATGTGCTAAAGTGTTGTTCACAAACTAGGTTGATTTCAGGGCTTTACATTTATCCTGATTTTCTTCCACCAGAAGACCAGAAAAATCTGCAAGAAAAGGTCATCAACCTTCACACCTACATTGTCAATGAATCTAAAAACAGCAATTCACAGCGCTGTCAAACATTTCTATCCCGATACCACAACTTAAGTAGTGATGAACACTACCGACAAATACAATTAAATGATGCACAGGGAAATAAAGTAACGTGTCAGCACTTTGAAAAATATGGTGAATCTGGGCACAAGCTAAGTTATTTTATTGGGAACGACAACCTACCAACTTTTCTTCAAAGCAGCTTACTCTCTCGCATTCTGCAAATACCCGAGGTAATTACCATTACAGAAGATTCTCAACTTAATTGGAATTTTACATTCAACACATATGCAACAACTAAGACACAGCCTACAAAACTTGCAGGGTTTGCCTTCCATAAAGACATTGATTCTAATGGTGAAGTGACGATGATTTATAGCCTAGGAGCCTCCTCCACTTTTCACATACGACACCCCAAAAAAATATCCGACACGTTGTCAGTACCCTTACTACCAAATTCTCTGTTACTTCTCAGTAAAGAAGCTCGTTGGGATTATGAACATTGTGTAGTTCCTGTCGATGTTGACAAAAGTAGCTCTCTTATCGAAACTCAATTAGAAACGATAAAAAGAGTCTCTTTAGTCCTTGGGTTTACACGCATTTTTGAGAAAACTGATCGTTACAAAACGGAATGCTGAACATTGTCTTCGGTACTCCAAAAGACATTTACTTCACAAGGTAAAAACTATATATTTACGCT
>JBCDHL010000257.1:0-4128 GCA_038750095.1 Chlamydiota bacterium | reverse complement strand
AGAACATGTGGTTTCCCTTCGGCGGAATTGCGGTATTTAAAAATTTTTTTGGAGTAGATTTTTCCATTGTCCATGCCATTAATAGGGGAGCTGCTTGGGGAATTTTATCGCAATACCAGCAATTTTTACTTGTGGGTAGAATTATTCTGATAGTGATGGTTGTGGTTTATGCGCTGTTTTTTAACAGCAACAGAAGTTATGATATGCCTTTGGCTCTGATTATAACGGGAGCATCTGCGAATGTTTTAGACTATTTTTTATATGGTCACGTCGTTGACATGTTCTACTTTATTTTTTGGGGTTATCATTATCCTGTGTTTAATGTTGCCGATAGTGCGATTTGTATCGGAGTTGCCTGGTTGATTCTTGCACCCAATCAGAAACATGGGGTTGGTCAAAATGTCACATGATACTACATTACGAGTTGTTGATGATCCTACGTTGCCAACACTCCAAGCATCGAAATGGCTGCAACAGCAAATGCTCATTGACAGCAAGGAAATGGAAAATCTATTTGAGGAGATGGGTATATTCACGATCTTCAAGGTTGGGGCGATTGTCCGTTTAGATGGAGCTCAAATCTCTGTGGATCAGTTTCTTTTTGAATACAGAAAGTATATCGAATTATTGGAACAAGGAGAACTCCCGGAGGTCCTATCATTTCGTAGGTTATTTTCTGTTGTCATTACATCTACCCCAGATGCTCTATTCGCTTGTAATGTGGGTACAGATCAGTACGTTATCAAGATTACAAAGCCGATTATCCAAGTGCAAGCTCATGCTATGCATTATTCAAAACATGATAATAAGTTTAGGCCTATGGTGTTTGGTCCTGACTGTATTACTTGGGGATTACAGTTCGCTTATCCACAGATTTATCAAGACCCCACCACAATGCGTATCGAAAAAGTTTCTGATGAAGATCGCTTTCCAAATACTCTCCTGTTTCGAACCATTCAGAAATGGCAAAGAAAACACACAATTCCGACACCTTTTCTTGTTGGGGAGAAAAAAGTGAATGTACCGATGAGAATTGGAGAAAATTGTTTGACCTGGATTGACCGCCATCCGCAGCTTTTAAAGCAGAATATCCGAGTGTTCCCGCATAAAAGGAGCCGTCATGAAAGTTGAAATCGTTGCGATTGGAAGTGAAATCCTTTCAGGCTTTACGATCAACACGAATGCCGCATTCATTAGTCAAGAGTTATTGAAACAGGGGATTAACACTCACTACCACACCATTGTTTCTGATGATGGCAATGCCCTGCGCAAAGCTCTCAAGGAGGCACTTGAACGTAGCGATATTGTGATCACAACCGGGGGGTTAGGTCCTACCTGCGACGATTTGACACGTTCTGTAGCTGCTGACCTTTTCGATTCGGAATTTGTTCATTACCCTGAAATTGAAGAAGACCTTGAAAAGAGATATGGAAAAAAACTCGTTTCTGCACGCGATCAAGCAACCCTTCCCGTAAAAGCAGAAATCATAAAAAATTCCTTGGGTACGGCTTCGGGATTATTATTTTCCAAAAAGAAGAAGTCTCTTTTCTTACTTCCTGGGGTGCCTCCCGAAATGCGGGAGATGTTTTCACAAAGTGTTTTACCAAAAATTGTCTCCAAGTTACCTCTTGAAAATAGAAAGGTGAGCATTTGGCTCTATTTCATGTTCTTGTTCGAGTCGCAAGTGGATCCTGTGTTGAGAAGACTTCATGAACAGTACCCTCAAATTGAAATGGGAATTTATCCCGATAGAGGGTTAATCACTGTGCATTTGGCAGGTTTCGATGAAGAGAGAAGCGCTCTTGAAATATGTCAAAAAGAGTTACTCAAAGAGTTTGGTAATTATCAGTACAAAAGTCCTTCTGGAAGTATCGAAGAAGCTGTGCATATCCTTTTCTCAACTCAAGGCCTCACTCTTGTTACGGCGGAATCATGTACAGGTGGTGCCATAGCTTCGAGGTTGACGGCTTTATCTGGAGCATCGCAGTACTTTCTTGGAGGCATGATCACATATTCCAATCAGATGAAAACGAATCTCTTGGGTGTATCAGAACAGTCCCTCGAGGATCATGGCGCTGTTAGTGAAGAGGTCGTGATGCAAATGGCTGAGGGGGCGATCAATAGAACAGGTGCAGAATACGGCATCGCGGTAACTGGAATTGCCGGGCCTAATGGAGGAACCAAAGAAAAACCCGTTGGAACAGTTTGGGCTGCTATTGCGGGGAAAAATATCGATACGATCTCTTGGCTTATTCAAGGCAGGAAAGCAAGTCGAGAAATGGTCGTTAATTACACTGTGAATACCGTGTTAGGCCGCCTATATCATACTGTATCTAGGAGCATATCATGAATGAGAATGATCTATTTGAAGAGATTGTTGCTATCAGAAGGGATATTCACCAAAACCCTGAAATCGAATTCGAAGTGGAAAGGACAGCATCAATTGCGGCGGATAGTCTTAGAGAAGCGGGGATTAAGGTACGAGAAAAAGTTGGCGTTTCTGGTGTTGTTGGTGACATAGTAGTTCCTGGTGCAACAAGACGTATCGCCTTAAGGGCTGATATGGATGCTCTTCCGATGGATGAGGAACGTGACATTTCCTATAGGTCACAAGTACCTGGAAAAGCGCACATGTGTGGTCATGACTCTCATACTGCGATGTTGATCGGTGCGGCGAAAATTTTGAGTCATCATAGAGACGAGCTCAATAATCATGTGCGTTTTATTTTTCAACCGAGTGAAGAAAAGCTACCGGGTGGGGCTCCCGGAATGATTGATGATGGAGCTCTTGATGAAGTTGATGAAATATATGCTCTTCACGTTTGGCCATCACTTCCTACAGGTGTTATTGGTGTTTGTAGAGGTGAAGCGATGGCACAGCCAGATATCTTTACGATCAAAATAAAGGGGAGAGGGGGGCACGCTGCTGCTCCAGATGAAACAGTCGATCCCATAGTGATCGCCTCTCAGTTAGTTATGTCACTTCAGACAGTGATCTCCCGTCAGACAGCTCCTTCAGAACGCGCTGTTCTTAGCGTAACACAGTTTCATGCAGGTACAGCAAGTAATGTTATAGGCTCAGAAGCAATCCTTGAGGGTACTGTACGTACTTTTTCGAAGGAGGTACAGCAGAATATTAAACGAGCAATGCACTTATTGACTGAGTCCATCACCAAGATGTATGGAGCTTCATTTGAAATCAATTATCAAGAGGGGTATCCCGTCCTTGTTAATGATCTCTCTGCTGAACAGCATGCTGTTAGTAAAGCAAATCAATTTCTTAAAGAGGAACAGGTTTATTATCCAGGTGAGAAAATGATGGGAGGTGAAGATTTTGCTTACTATACCCAGAAAATCCCCGGCTGCTTCATTCAGCTAGGTTGTCGTAATGAGGAAAAAGATTGTATTTACCCTCTACATCATCCTTGTTTTAATCTTGATGAAGAGTGTATGAAAGTGGGTGTTAAGTTACTAACATCTCTTTGCTCCAAATAACTCTTGTGTTTATATTTCAGGGTTTTCTATAAAAAATATTTTAAATAATGGAGGCCTCTCATGATTTCTAAAAACAGAGCTTCACTATTAGTTATCTTTCTTTGTATAAGTGCCAACGCATTTGGAATCCCTTGGGATGGTGACATTTACTTAACAGGTGGTTACCGCAGTGATAGCTTGGAAACAGGAATCACGATACTCGACCTTAATGAAGAAACCCTTTTCACCGATACAATCAAAGGGAAAAACATCGACGTCTATCAAATTGGGGTGAAGGGAAAAGCCTCAATTTGTAACCAATGCTTCGTTAGAGGATATGCGATTTTTGGAAGCATCGCTGACGATGGGAAATATCTAGACAAAGAGTCTGATCCTCAGGGGAATAGTGCGGAGATAGAAGCCAAAATAACCGATGGTTATACTGCCGATTACTCCTTTGGAGCGAGTTATCTCTTCCCACTTTCAAGATGTTTGAGTGTCGGACCCTCTGTTGGTTATGCCTATGTTAGAGAAAGCATCACCATTGATGATGCTGAATTTGAAGGTGAGGAACTTTCTATTCTAAATAATTTAGAATATAAAATGCGTTGGCAAGGTCCGTGGCTCGGCGTAGATGCGGTATACACCATTGGT
>JBCDHL010000256.1:0-4143 GCA_038750095.1 Chlamydiota bacterium | reverse complement strand
CGATATTTTCGCAAAAAGGCAATATCTTTGAATAATTGTTTGTATTCACTACAAAATCGCTGTAACTTCCTAATTTTTTTGAGACCTTTCCTCATCAATTGATCATGATCCCATCCCACAACATTAAAGTAGTTATTGATCAATTTTGAACCAATGAGAGTCTCAACGTCTTCAAATGAAGCAGGCTGTCCATAATGAGTTCCTTCGACCAAAAATAGGAGTTTTCTTAAGAAAGAGTTCTCAATAAAAATTTTATTGATGATATGTGCCCGTAAATATTTTTGAAATGGATCGCAATGATAATCACTTAAGCAAATAACATCTGCGTTGGAGAGATGTGAATTTCCGTAAACCTCATCTATAAATATGGTATTGAGCAGGTGAGGAAAGTTTGGTATGCCTCTTAGAATTGATAACTCATTCTTAGATTTTTGATTTTCTTTTCCCTGATAGAGAACAATCTCTCTTGATGTATTATATTTTATTAAGGTCATTTAATTTTCTTTTTTATTTTTAAATGACCTTTATTTTCGCCTATTATTGTTGTTATAATTTAAATGGAGTTTGAAGTTTGTATTAATAAAGGGGAGTTGTTGTAACTATGATTAGTTTTTTTTGTGGTTCCTTAAGTCCCTTTTGTGCTTTATACCGATCGTGTTTCAAAATTTGGAAGTATTGTTTTAGGTGAGTTTTCTTTAAGAACGCATAGATAGTTTTGGACGAAACATCAGCCAAAAACCGGCTAGTATGAAGGGAACACTCAACAATTGTCCGGTTTGTAGAAAGGTGTCATCGACAATCCCTCCTTGGGACACTTTATAGAACTCAACGAAAAATCTAGATAGAAAAATCATCACAAAAAAAAGGCCAGTTAGATAACCTGTTTTTAAGACTTCGCGTTTTCTTATCCATAGGTAGCTCAAAACAAAAAAAGTAATGAGGTAGCAGGCAGCTTCGTATAATTGCACTGGGTGACGTGGAAAGACCCCACTACCGTCATATGGATGGCCAAACACTACTGCCCATGGAACATCTGTTTCTGTACCGATGATCTCTTGGTTGAAAAAATTGCCCAGTCTAATGAATACTGCAGCAAGAGAGGTCGGTACAACTATATGGTCGAGTAAAATGAGAAATCGAATTTCTGGGAATCGTTTTCTAATGAAAAATATGTAGATAACAAGGCTAATTATTATACCTATTGCACCACCGTGGCTTGCAAGCCCACCTTCCCAAATTTTTAGTATTTCAATGGGATTTTTTTGATAACGTGCAGTATCATAAAAGAGAACGTGACCCAATCGAGCTCCAATTAATGTACCTAATATAACAAACCATGTAAGACGGTCTGTCAAGTACATAGAGAGATCTTTTAGAGAATAGATTGCTTTTGGAAAACAGGTGTCTACGTTTTCCCGGTTGATGTTGTTAGTGGGGTCAGAAATAGCTTCATTGATTCCTTCAATGATGCGATTGCAATCTTCACGTTCGGGCTTCTTCGTAAGATCTAACTTTTTAATCGCAACCTTTGCTTTTTCAGAAAAATAGGAGAGGATCGTCTTTTGTTGGGGTATGTCAGTATCGGGGCCTTGAATAAATGGTTGTATTAATAAAGACCAATCTGAATGTCACGTTCAGCAACGTATTGTGTATGACGCAGAGTGATTTTTAACATCTTATACATGATGAAATAGCCGATAATAAAACCTAATACAAATAAGATTCCATACCAGGTAATGGGATGATTGATCAAGGGGACGACAAAAACAAAACGATTGGGATCCCAATACAGCCAGGCGAACGTCATAACGATTAGTGACCTCCTCTCAAAGAGATAAAAAAACTCCTAACTAAAGAGTTAGGAGTCTTAAAGGGTTCGGAGTAGAGGGATTCGAACCCCCGACCTACTGCTCCCAAAGCAGCCGCGCTAGCCAAGCTGCGCTATACTCCGTTAACCTCGAAGCAGAAATATAGCAAACCATGAAATTTTCTCCAAGAGTTTTTGTTAAGTATATACCGATCGTGATTCAAAATTTGTAATTTTGGCTTTGAGAAAGCCTCGTATCTGGGATATCGTAAGTCGATCAATATTGTTATTAGGTGAGCTTCAATTTTCGGGTTGTTTTTCTTGAAGATTAACTGGAGGGTAGGCAAAGTAAATTTTTATGGTAACGAAAATTTTGAGGTAATAATGAAGATGGCGACCAAAGATTATCGGATTGTAAATGATTTAGAACTAGATTCCCCAAAAGGTAAAGAGCTTGCTGAATGGGGGCGTCATGAGATCGAAATGGCTGAGAAAGAAATGCCAGGGCTGATGTCATTGAGAAAGGAGTTTGGTTCTACCAAACCTCTAAAAGGTGCACGAATAGCAGGCTGCCTACATATGACGATCCAAACTGCCGTTTTGATCGAAACATTAATCGATCTAGGTGCCGATGTGCGTTGGTCATCATGTAATATTTACTCGACGCAGGACCACGCCGCTGCGGCAATTGCTCAAAAAGGAATTCCCGTTTTTGCTTGGAAGGGGAGGACTGAAAAGGAATATGACTGGTGCATCGAGCAGACTGTGATGTTTGGTGATGAGCCTCTAAATATGGTGATTGATGATGGTGGAGACCTCACTAACTACCTCCATGATCAACGTCCTGAGTTAATGGAGCATGTTCGCGGGATATCGGAAGAAACGACTACAGGTATCATGGCATTAGAAAGACGTTTTGAAGAGGGAACACTTGGAGCTCCGACGATAAACGTGAATGATTCAGTGACTAAGTCTAAATTTGATAACAAGTATGGCTGTCATGAATCTTTAATTGACGGAATCAAGCGCGCTACAGATATCATGATTGCAGGTAAAGTTGTCATCGTCGCTGGATATGGAGATGTTGGGAAAGGTTGTTCGAGAGCTTTAAAAGGGTTTGGAGCTAGAGTGTTAGTCACTGAAATAGATCCAATCTGTGCATATCAAGCTGTCATTGATGGCTTCGATGTTGTTACAATGGAAGAGGCGGCGCCCCTAGGAGATATTTTTGTGACTGCAACTGGCTGTAAGGGAATTATCAGCGGTGAACACATGCAAGGAATGAAAGATCAAGCGATCTTGTGTAATATCGGACACTTCGATCATGAAATTGATATTGAGTGGTTAGAAAATAATCCGCAAGTTTATGAGAGAAACGTCAAGCCTCAAGTTGATCGTTTCTGCTGGAAGGACGAAGATAAAAGCTTGATTGTTCTAGCACGTGGAAGGTTGGTGAACCTTGGGTGTGCCACAGGCCATCCATCTTTCGTAATGTCTAACTCATTTTCCAATCAAGTGCTTGCTCAGATAGAATTGTGGAAGCACATTGATAAATATCCTTTAGGAGTGCATCGCTTACCAAAAATTTTGGATGAGAAAGTTGCGCGACTCCATTTGGATAAGCTGGGTGTAAAGCTTACTAAATTAACGAAAGAACAGGCTGAGTATTTGGGAATACCTCTTAATGGACCTTATAAGTCGGACCATTATCGGTATTAATATGGCAGGAAATTCAATGGGATCAAAGCTATTTCCAGATGGAAAGGAGCTTTGATCCCAATTTTTGTGATAGAAACGTAAGGTTATGAGCTTATTTTTTCTATATCTCGGTCGCCCCAGGTTTTAAGATTATCAGCATTTGTCTCTAGGATTGGTGTGGCAATATAATCAGCATTTGATGCTACATTATGGATACTGTCGGTTTGAAATTTTTTTTCATTTGGTAGCCAAGTTATTTGGTAGGCAACTCTTGTGTGAGAGGGCATTTGGGCTTGAGCATCTAAGCAGATGGCTGTTTTGGAGGTCCAAATTCCATTGACTCCTTTCTTATCAATAACATTTCTTTTAAATTTACCTTTTCCTTTATGAGTATATTCTTTCTTAATCTTATTACCTTCATCCTTGAATTTGATAACATTAGGAAAAATCACACGGTGATTTTCTGAGTCGAATTTCATAACAATTTCTTTTTCGATGAAAAATGTTAATACTTCGCTAAGGCTATTCTCTTGAGGATTTAACGCTTTTACCTTAAATAACTTTTCCCCTTCGTTTAAAAATGGGTCTGGTGAACCTAATTTGTAAGCAGAAATTAAGGTTAATCTCCATGAATTGTT
>JBCDHL010000255.1:0-4146 GCA_038750095.1 Chlamydiota bacterium | reverse complement strand
CAAAATTTCAAATTTTGAAACACGACCGGTAATATAAGGGTGAAGGGGGGGCTTGCAGAACCCCACATAAGGTTGGTATACAGTCAATTATCTACTCTTAGATTTTTTGATTATTAGTTTTTCAATCAAGAAATCTATTGAAATCCAGCCGGGTCCAAATACAAAGACTGTTAAACTTGTTAAGAGATAACTGACAGGCAATTCTACAAGAAACTTAGGTGGATTATTTAGAATTTCTGATGCTCCCGCTGCATGTGCTGTGATGAGGGCAACAGCCATAGTAATAGCTAGAGGTAAAGAAATTAGACGTGACGCAAAACCAAAAATTAAACACCACCCCCCTACACATTCTAAAGTCGCAACAAAATATGCGTTTAGCTCAGGAAATGGGATACCCATAGAGCCAAAAAATCCTGCAACTTTTTCGATATCTTCAAATTTCTGGCATCCCGCAAGATGAAATGCCCATCCCCAATAGAGGCGTATCGCAAGTAAAAAGAGGTGTTGTAAAAAGTTACCTACTGTGATAATACCCTCGTAAAAGTTTGTAATTGATCGAATTAAAGCCATTTCTTCTCCTTAACTTTTCTTGTTGGAGAGATATATACCGATCGTGATTCAAAATTTGGAATTTTGGCTTTGATAAAGCCAAATTTTGAAACACGATCGGTATACTCCCTTATGATTCATATAATTTATTGATAGCTTTTATACTGAATTAACTTCAAGAATCGAAATGTTGATTTTCCGAAATCCCCTCTTTCCATTCATCGGGCAAGTATGTCTTTCCTTCAATAGCAGCAATACGTTTCTCGATGGGAGGGTGTGTTGCAAAAAGTGCGCTAAAAGCTGAACGATCGTTCAAGTACATGTGCGCAAACTGTGCTCCTGTCTTTGGCATATCTTGAGCTGTATGTTCTGACGCTATTTTTCTCAACGCGTTGGCTATTCCGTTAGGGTTTCTGGTGAATTGCACAGAACAGGCATCCGCTAAATACTCTCTTTCACGGCTGACCATGGCCTGTAAAACTTTACCAGCAATATATGTAATAATCCCTGCAACCATGAAAATGAGTGCAGCTAATGCAACGGGATCAGCTCCTTTTTGCCTGTTAGAGCTAGAACGCCCTCCAGTCAAAGCAGATACCTGTATTAATCGTAGTCCAATAAAAAAGACAAAAAAGAACCCCATAATCATAGCGGCAAGCCGCATGCTGATGCACATATCTCCATTGTAAATATGGCCGAACTCATGAGCAATAACACCTTGAACCTCATCTCGATTAAGCGTAATCAGAGCTCCCTCGGTGATAGCAATGGCCGCATTATCAGTGTTCATTCCTGCAGCAAAAGCATTGATCTGTTTAGCCGGAATGATAAAAACAGCTGGCATACTCAGGCCAGATGCTAGAGCCATTTCCTGGACTATATTTAGAAGTTGTCGTTCATGCGGGTTGGTTGTTTCTGGATCGATTTCTCTAGCACCTATAGACTTTGCAACATAGCTTCCTCCGAAACTGGAGTACATGCTATAGTTCCAACCTGCAACGATAAATGTAAGAGCAATGAATATAAGACCGACAATCGGAAAGTTGGTTTGATAAGTATCTGGTGCAAAAGCACGCATTGCCAGTTCTGATAAAGTTGCCACAATCAATGTAATGACTACGAAAATCGTTACATAAATCTTGGTCTTTTTACGCGCCCTGTCCTGTGCGGCCCAAAAGTCCATAGCCTCTACCTCAGATGGTTAGCTTGTAAACGATACTTTAACAGCTTTTTTAGCCTCTTCACTCTCAGTTTCAAACAGATCAGCATTTTTATGACCAAACATACCTGCGAAAATAACAGCCGGAAATTGTTGTTGTGCAGTGTTGTACAGCATCACTTGGTCGTTATAGGATTGTCTTGAGAAGGCTACTTTATTCTCAGTAGAAGTCAACTCTTCTTGCAGCTGCTGCATATTTTCACTTGCTCTAAGCTGAGGGTAATTTTCTGCGAGAGCAAATATATTACCTAATCCACCTTTTAACGCTGTTTCAGCTGCCATCAGTTGCTTAATCGATCCACCAGACGGTGCACCTTCTTTTTGAATCGCCTCTCTTGCCGATATAGCTTGGGTTCGAGCCTGAACGACAGCATCTAGGGTTCCTTTTTCATATTCCATGTAACCTTTGACAGTTTCGACAAGATTGGGTATCAAGTCGTAACGGCGTTGAAGTTGCACATCTATCTGACGCCAAGCATTTTCTACTCTGTTGCGTAGACCAACAAGGCGGTTGTAGATACCGATCACGAAAAATGCAATGATGGCGATGATGGCTAGTAGGATAAGTACAAAAGTCATCATTATCTCCTTATTTTAATAAATCTCTCTAATTCTGACCTTACCATTAGCTTCTATTTTTAGGAAGCATACCGATTGTGCTTATCATATTAAATAATTTAAGAAGTATATTAATGAGTGTTTTACTAGTTGAAAAACATAAATTAAAAGCATTAGGAACTGATTAATGCTTACCTTTGACTTTTGTGATCAATCCACCTTTTTTGGTGTTAATGATCCCCCCTTTATGGCGCACTTGAAATTTTGCTGTATGAGCTTTTTCACGGATTTCGTGAATTTTTTCGCCAAAATTAGGCTTAGATTCTATCTGTTTGACAAGTTCTGGGTTGATAGCGAAAGCTTTTTCAATATCATCCATAGCTAGTTCGTCGTATCCAAGAGCGAAATAGACGATACCACGATCAAAATAGGATCTTGCTCGGCGAGGATTCAGGTGAAGTACCTGGTCAAAATCTTGGAGAGCCGCTTCATAATTCTCATTCGTAAAATGGATGTTTGCTCTTAGCTTTAAGGCTCGAGAGTTTTGGGGTTCTTCTTCTAGTATGTTATTAATGGTAGCTAGCGCTTCATCGAGATTGTGGTTTTTCAAGTGTTTGTTTGCTACATAAAGCCTTTCATTGATAGCATTGTTTTTAACTTCATCACTAGCGAATAATCCTGTTGTCGTCACAGCTGCTGCAAAGAGGACCATAATCATTTTTTTCATCACTAGAATTCTCCTGTCCTTGATTACTAATGGATAGTGATGATAATAGAGTAAATGATAAAATTCAAGTCTTGAAAACTACTTTGAACAGTGTTTAGCCAACTTTCAATGTTTGATTATAGAGTAGAGTCTATGCGCTTTAGTCCCCTTTAATATGAGAAGTCTCATCACGCATTTTAACCTCATCACGAATTTTAACTAGTTCACTATGTTCCAGCCACAAATGTAAATTCAAATTGAAAAATTTATCCTCTCCAAATGCACAAAATAATTTGGCTAAATATTCTAAATCAAAACTCAACTGATTGTTGCTCAGGATTAATTTTGTCAGGTTTATGAGGTTGCCCAAGCTGTCAGGTAACGTCTTCAACTGGTTATGTTTCAGGTCTAATATATTGAGCTTTATGAGGTTGCCAAAGGTGTCGGGTAACCTATTCAACTGATTGTTATCCAGGTTTAATAGGCAGAGTTTTGAGAGATTGCCAAACGAGTCAGGCAACGTGTTCATTTGATTGCAGCCCAGGTATAATTCGTTGAGCTTTATGAGATTGCCAAAGCTCTCAGGCAACGTATTCAACTGATTGTTGCTCAGAAATAATATCGTGAGCTTTATGAGATTGCCAAAGCTCTCAGGCAATGTCTTCAACTGATTGTCGTTCAGAAATAAATCGGTAAGGTTTGCGAGCTTTTCAAAAGTATCAGGCAATGTGTTCAACTGATTGCGGCTTAGATGTAATTTTGTGAGGTTTATGAGCTTTCCAAAGGAGTCAGGCAAGCTGTTCAAGTGATTGTCGCTCAGGAATAATTCGGTGAGGTTTGAGAGCAGTCCAATTGACTCAGGTATTTCCGAAATATTTTTTCGTTCTAAAGATAAATTTCTTTTTTCAAAAAGCTCTTTCCAAGTCCAATTAGACCCATTTTTTTCATTAACCCATTTGGTGATTTCTTGTCTTTGCTGCAAAATCTCATCTGAGACCTGATTTGCGTTATGAACGGGTTGGACCATATAATTTATTACATCGTATCCAACTGCTGACATTTTGAACTCTTTATTAAAATTAAGTACATTAATAATCGTTTAACAACTTTTAAT
>JBCDHL010000254.1:0-4150 GCA_038750095.1 Chlamydiota bacterium | reverse complement strand
TTACGAAAAGAAATTTGTACTACATTTCTAATTCACTTGTAAACAACTATTTAGATTTTTACCGGGAACAGCTGTATACTGAATGAGTGTCGATTAATATCTACCGTGAGCATCTTTTTTCATCAGTTGCAGATAGAATTTAACTTTTGTCTTCAAGTCTTTTTCAATGCCATCTAGTAATTCAGGAATTTGGTTTTTTTCAAGTTCACTCCCCGACTCGAAAAGTTCCCATGCGGTTTCTAGTCGAGCTGCAAAGGTGGTAATTTCCTTATCTGAGTAGACTTGTTGCATCAAATCGGTTAGTTTTGATTTAGCTTCTTTGAGTTCGGCAGACTTTGGACTGGCTTCGTCTTGGGAGGTTTCTTTTGAAGGTTTATTTTTCTCGATAAATTCTTCAATGTCTTTTTGGTACTTTTTCACGTGATCAGGCACGTAAGTGTCTTCGTAGGTCTTTTTAATTTTTTCCATACCCTTCAGGGTAATTGCGTGGATACGTGCAATAGTTTGGGCACCTTCGCTCCCAATGGGATACCAGTGATGGCACTTGGTCATACGTTCAAAGATCTCATAGTCTAAAAAAACTTTTTTGCTAGCGCTCGTATCATTTTTTACATATAGCGCATAAGTACGATCAGCTCGTGATTTGTTAGAATACTCTTCAAAAATAATAATATTTTCGTGAATTCTTATTCTTGTGAGAGGGGGTTTCATTGCAAGCATTGCTATTAAAATCGAGGTAGATATCGATTCCACCCTCTTATCAAGAGGTATATTATTAGGTTGGGCATCAACTTTGGGTGTTTGTGTACTATACTCAACGATCATTCCCCCAAGATATGTGGCTCCTCTTGCAATACAATTTAAATCCCAGCCTCCGATAGTCATATTTAAACCTCTTCTAATCTTTGACCGATGAAACTTTCATCAGCCGCTATGTTTTTCTTTGTTTACCATTTTGCCAAAGGTGGCATGGAGCAAAGTATTGCTTCAGGGTTTCCACCCGATTGGAATCCAAACTTTGTTCCTCTGTCGTACACTAAGTTAAACTCTACGTAGTGTGCACGCATCTTTTGTTGGAGCTCTTTCTGCTCATTGGTGTAAGGGGTATTTACCCTTCGTTTGTACAAAGGCATAATAGCTTCCAGGAAAGTGCTTCCAACTCCTTGCCACATAGCAAGATCTGCATCAAAATCACCACTATTGTGGTAATCAAAAAAGATTCCACCTACACCACGCTCTTTTTTACGGTGAGGGATATAAAAATATTCTTTAGCCCATGCTGAAAATTTTGGGTAGTAGTTTCTGTCATATTGGTCAAGTGTTCCTCTCGCAATTTGATGAAAGTGTAGGGTATCATCACGGTATGGAAATCCCATTGGAGTAAGATCATAACCTCCTCCAAACCAGAATCTATCAGCGGTTTCGATATAGCGTACATTCATATGAACTGTTGGAGCGTGGGGATTCATCATATGTGTGATAAGGCTGACTCCAGTCGCAAAAAAAGGCTCTTCTTTCTCATTCATAGGAAGCTGATTACCAGAAACTCCCGACCAATTAACAGCAGCTTTTTCGATTACCTCACCTCGAATCGTACTTATCTCACCCCCTCCCGACCCATTTTGGTAGTCCCACTCTTTACGTTCGAATTTTTTTTTAGGTTCCAGAGTTTCAAAGTTTTGGATTATTTTGTCTCTTAAGGTTTTTAAGTATGTTACGATGATCTCTTTACGATCTGTAATTAATTGGGTCATGATTGTCCTTCAAAATATTTATTTAAGCACAATCAAGGTAATATAAACTTTAGTTTTTAGTCTATACCTTGTAGGTGTTGCGTGGATTGAGTGAATAGTATAGATATCAAATTAAAGGAATGTTCATTTTTTCGAGGGATCCGATGAAGAAATTCTTTAAAATTTTTTTTGGTATTGTTTTTTTTCTTGTTATTTTGGCTTTAGGAGCTGTTTTTTATCTGTTTGTCTACTTTGATGATATCATCAAAAATAGAGCTGAAGATCTTGTGCCTCGAATGACTCAGGCAGAGTTTACAATCGAGAAGGTTCAGACCTCTCCTCTAGATGGGCGGGTTGAAATCTCAGATCTTTATCTAGGAAATCCCGAAGGGTTCCCTGAGGGGCATGCTTTGAAGTTTGATAGGATATTGGTACATGTAGACTGGAAGTCCTTACAAAGTGACAAAGTGATTATTAATTCCTTTATTTTAGATGGTTTAGATGTGTTCCTCTATAAGGAGGGAGATAATAAGAGTAACTTGCGTGTCATCTTAGAAAACATTGACAATTACATCCAGGAGTTCAATAAGTCTTTAGAACTATCAGATACTAAGGATAAGGAAGTTGTTTCCAAAAAACCAAAACAAAAGTTGAGATTTCAGATTGACCTATTTGAGTTGAATAATATTCGGGTTTTGGCTCATCAAAAGAAAGCTTTGGCTACGGAAGCAGAAGTCACGATTCCACAGGCTAGACTAGAAAATATGGGGGAAAATGGGGAGGGATTGACACCAGAGACTCTCGTAAAAGATATTCTCAAAGAAGTGATGAAAGAGGTAGACCTTGCAGTGAAAGTAAAAAGAGCCGAAAAGCAAGGTGAAGAAGGAGAGAAGGATTCAGAGAAAAGCAAAGGTCTAAGTGGAAAGTTACAGAAGCTATTTAAACCTAAAGCAACTGAGAGTAATTAAGATTTTGGAAGGGATTGTGATGTTTGAGAGCGTTCTATTTTTCGGCGACTTCTATGAAGGATACGGGGATCTGTAGCGAGGTCGTCCTTCCGCTTAGCAGCGAGCTGGCCGCATCCTCCACTGATGTCTTGGCCACGACTGTATCTTATTGGTGCGGGAATAGAGCGATCACTTAGGTATTTTTGAAAACGGCGCAAACTATTAGCTGCTGAAGGCTTCATTTCGATCCCCGGAAAGTGATTGATTGGGATGAGGTTGACTTTTACCTTTAGCCCTGACAGGTATTTGACAAGTTTTTTTGCTTCAGTAATGGAGTCATTTTTTCCTTCGATCATTACGTACTCGATCGTGATACCAAATCTTTTTGGGGCTGGATATTCAAGAAGCGCCTGTTTTAGATCTGATAGAGGGTATTGTCGATTGACGGGCATCATTTTGCTGCGCTTTTCGTCGTCAGCTTCGTGTAGGGAGATCGCGAGTCGAACAGGCAAATCTTTACCAAGTTTTTTGATTTCCGGAACGATCCCTGAGGTTGAGACTGTGACTCGATGCTTAGAAAGCCCCCAACCATTTTTATCGACCATCAAACGGCAAGCCTTTAGCACCTCGTCGTAATTGTCTAAGGGTTCTCCCATTCCCATGAATACGACGTTTGTAATTTTTCGCTCATTTAAATGTTGCTGCGCTATCAGGAGTTGGGAGAGAATTTCTCCTGATGATAGGTGGCGTTTCAGCCCCATTTTCCCCGTTTGGCAGAATGTGCAGCCCATTCGACACCCCACTTGACTACTAATGCAGAGTGTAACTCGGTTGTCATAGGGCATGAGAACCATTTCAAATAAATGTTTATCATCCGTCTCTATTAGAAATTTTTCACTTGTGTCGATGGAGGTGAGGTGGGAGTCAATTTTTGGAAGCTGCCAAGAAAACTCTTTGCAAAGAATTTCTCGGGTGGATTTCGCTAGGTTCGTGAATTTTTCTGGGTCAAGAACCCCTTTTTGGTGAATCCATTGAACGACCTGTTTGGCGCAAAATGCTGGTAGGCCGCGGCTGAAGAACCAACCTTTCCATTCATCGAGCGATAAATCGAGCGCGCTCACAAGTTGTTTGTTCTGAATGATGGCTAATGGTTGTTCTTTCATAAAATATTGATACTCACAAGGTTTCAAAGAAAGAATTATTAACAATTTTTGAATTTATGTCTACAAGTTGTTGCCATCCAATTCAATGAATAGGAACATGATGTGATTGCATGGTAATTTTTCGAGTTTTAGTCCTTTTTTGATATATGAGTTCAGAATCAGCTCTTTTTCGGAATTAGGAGCGGAGTAAACGGTAGTGACCGTGCTGTTACTCCGACTCAGTGATTTTAGTAGTAAACTTGGGTTAGAATAGCTCTTTAAAAAACGGAGCATATTCTCCTGTTGCTCTAATAAGGTCGTTTAAATT
>JBCDHL010000253.1:0-4159 GCA_038750095.1 Chlamydiota bacterium | reverse complement strand
GGAAGCATCGTTTTTAACTCAAGTCTTAGAAAGGAGTCTAATTTAATTTCTTTTAAAGTCTAATCGGGAAAGGGCGGGCACAGGCAGAGGCACGGGATTGCAGTTTCGAAAGAGGTCTATTTCCAATCGGATGTGTAAAGCCCTTTCCTCTCAATATATTGGTAGACCTGAGCTGGAACTAAGTGTTGAAAGTCTCCCCCTTGTTCTACAAGAAAACGGATTTGTGTACTTGATATATCAAGTAGTGGAATAGATATAAAAGATGACATCACAGATGCTTTCAAATTTTCATCTCCATAATTCAGACTGACATTTTCATGTCCTCTTGATGCGATAACAAGTTTGCATAATTGAAGAATTTCATGAGGTGCTTTCCACTCGTGAAACCGCTTAATTATATCAGTACCTAAGAGAAGGTAGTACTGGTTATCAGGATATTTCCCACAAAGGTACTTAAGCGTATCAACTGTATATGACGCCCCTTTTCGTTTACATTCCAGATCCAAAACATGGTAAGAGGGCTCATCCTGAACAGCTAGCCTTAACATTTCGAGGCGATGGAAGGGCGAAACGGTGGGGCGATTGAGTTTATGAGGATTTTGATAAACAGGGATAAACCAAACTTCATCAAGTTGATAGCGAGATTTGAGTTCGTGAGCTAAGTGGAGGTGACCCAAATGTACTGGGTTAAAAGACCCCCCAAGAATCCCCACGTGTTTTGACTGATCTACCATAGAACCTAAACTAGATAAAGCATTTCTCGATATTTAGGTAATGGCCAAATTGCATTGTCCACAACTTCTTCCAACGAGTCACAAACATTTCTAAGTTCTAGGCATTTAGGTAGAATTTCTGAGCAGTAAAATTCACCTTTGGCAGCATTGTCTAGGTCATCAGCTTCGATAGATTTAGATCGAATGACTTCATTCAAGACTATTCCCCTAGCGATAAGCTCAGAGAATTCTTTTAAACACTTTTTTTGTTCTAACAATACAGAACTTTCCCCTAAAGCTTCTTGAGTCGATAATATACTCTTTGCCATCAACTCCTGCTGCTGAATTGCTGAAGGAAGAACTTGTGTTTCAAATAGATCTATAATCATTTTTGCTTCAATACTTAAAGTATTTGCATAATTTTCACAAAGAATTTCATATCGACTTTTCAACTCCTCTCTTGTCAAAACTCCAGAATAAAGTTTGACTGTTTCAGGAGAAAGAAGAGATTGATAACTATAAATCGATTTCTCAATATTCGGTAGCCCCCTTTGTTCGGCTTCATGTATCCAGTCAGCACTGTAATTATCACCTTCAAACCTAATAGGTTTAGACTGGATGACATATTTCCTCAAAATGGGAATGATTTCATCAATCTTAGGTACTCCGTTTAAGACCAACTGCTCGATATCATCCATAATTTCGTTTAGGCTTTCAGCTACGATAAGATTAATGACAGTGATAGGCATAGAAGGACTGGACGAAGAACCTACAGCACGAAATTCAAATTTATTTCCGGTAAAGGCAAAGGGTGATGTGCGATTCCTATCAGTGTTATCTTGACTGAGCTCAGGAGTAACGTGTAACCCCAAGTCGTAAACGCACTTTCCTTTTCCCTTACCTTTGACGGGTCCATCCTCACTTTCTATTGAATTCAATAACTCTTCTAGCTCCTCACCTAAATACATGGAAATGATTGCAGGCGGAGCCTCATGTCCACCCAAACGAAAGTCATTAGATGCTGTTCCAATTGATGCTCTCAATAGTTTAGAATGTTTATAAACTCCGTGGACAACCGCAGTAAGAAGTACCAGAAAGTGCAAGTTATTCTCTGGTGTGTCTGTTGGGTTAAGTAAATTGATTCCTGTGTCTGTAGATAAAGACCAGTTACAATGCTTTCCCGAACCATTAAAATTATGAAAAGGTTTCTCGTGGAGTAAACATTGAAGGTCGTGCCGTATGGCAACTTGTCTTAATAGCTCCATCAATAGAATGTTGTGATCGATAGCTGAAGATGCCTTCTCAAATACAGGAGCAAACTCGTGTTGCGCTGGTGCCACTTCGTTATGGCGTGTTTTGAGTGGGATTCCAAGTTCGAGTGCTTTTTCCTCAACATCATGCATAAAGCACAATATGCGATCTTTAACCGTTCCAAAATAGTGGTCTTGCATCTCCTGCCCTTTAGCGGGTTGGGCACCCATAACTGTACGTCCCAACATCACGAGATCTGGACGGAGATTCCTGAATGAGCGATCGATCACAAAATATTCTTGTTCGGTCCCTAAAGTAGAAAAGACACTCTCCGCTTCTATACCAGTCATCTTGAGGAGACGTAAGGTCGCATCATTTATTTTTTTATCAGATCGTAATAAAGGGATTTTACTATCCAGCACATCTCCGGTCCATGAGAAAAAAACGGAAGGGATGCATAGAGTGATCCCATCACCTGATTTCCAAACAAATACGCAAGATGTCGGGTCCCACCCTGTATAACCACGAGCTTCGAAAGTTGTCCGCAACCCTCCTGAAGGAAAAGATGAAGCATCCGGCTCTCCTTGAATCAATTGTTTTCCAGAAAATTTTTCGATGACGTCATCACTCGATTCCCATTCGATAAATGCATCATGTTTTTCTGCTGATGATCCCGTAAGAGGTTGAAACCAATGACAGTAATGTGTTGCTCCTAGGCTCACAGCCCACTCTTTCATAGCTACAGCAATGGGATCAGCAAACTCTTCTTTGATTTTTTCCCGACCTTCCATAGCCGCCACAACATTATCATAGATTTCTCGCGGTAACATCTTCTGCATGGTAGATCTGTTGAAAACACGCCTTCCAAAACATGCAGATGAAGTAAAAGATTCTAAATCTTGTTTCATGGAAATATCCCGCTCTCCAGATGTTACCAAAGCTCGAAACCTAGTATTAGTCATATTTCCCCCAACTGTTTATACGGAAGTGAATACGGTCAATATGACATAGACAAGAGCAAATTACCACTCAAACTTCGAGAAAGAGGCAGATGCAAACATTTACCCCTCTAAACGAAGGACTTCCCAGCCACGATCCCTGCAAATTTTCAACAAGGGCTTAGTAGGATTGACAGCAATAGGGACCGAAACAGATTCCAAAAAAAGAAGATCATGATGGCTATCCGAATAGGCTGCTGAGTCCTGATCAGAAATATTTTCACTGAGCAAAATCTGTTTCACAATCTTTGCTTTCTCTTTTCCTTCTAAAACTTTTTCAATAGTGTGATACATGCCAGCCTCATTCGTCTGATAAATAGTAGAGTAAACGTCAGTTACACCCAATTTCCTGGCTATAGGTTTAACGAGAAATTCAGGTGAACTCGAAAGAATCATCACTCTACGACCACGACGTTGTGCATCGTAAAGAACCGCTAAAACACGATAATTTATCAGTCTTTCAAAGCACTCTTCCACGAACGAATCACCATATTTTTCAAAGTCCTTCTTTGAAGCACCCCTAAAAAGGGATTCGAATGACTTAGTGTGAATTTCGTATATATTAATGCGACCACATTTATGTAGAAAATAGTACCAGAATAACTGACATATTGAACGTATGCCAATGAGTTTCTTCCGGTGAAGATAAAGTCCAAAATGGAAGCTACAATTTACACGAAGAAGTGTGTGATCTAAGTCAAAAAAAGAGAATTTAACATCCACGATCTATACTAAACCTGATCCAAAGAGTTAAATTTTGCTCTTGATCTCGCGAATTTTCTTCTCAATCTCTTGAATACCCATATCAGACTGATCAAGGCGTTCTTTTTCTGCATTTACTTGATCATTATGAAGCATCGCCTGTTCGAAATCTAAACCAGAAGATCCCGAAGCTTTACGCAATTTGTCGTAGTGTTCTTTGATTTCTCTTCGACGCTCTCTACGTTGAGATAGAACTTCCCGCAAGCTTTTCAGTGTCTCTTGATCATCATCTGATAAGTTGAGCAAAGCTTCTTGTTGTTTTTCACTTAAAACATCTTTGAGCTCTCGTAAAGATCGTTCCAAATCAAGCTTTTCACGACCACTAACATCTTTAAGGTGTGATACTTTCTCATGAAGTGCATTCTGTTGTGTTTGAATTTCATCAACCGAAAGAGAATCTTTGCTTGAAAGTATAGTTTCTATCTCACGTTTGAG
>JBCDHL010000252.1:0-4160 GCA_038750095.1 Chlamydiota bacterium | reverse complement strand
CTAATTACCTCTATAATTCTAGAAAATCAACTAAATAGTTGTTAAAAGTCTCTTTAGCTAATAATAATCCCTATTATTTACATAAAAACAAGAAAATATTTATCTAAGTTTAATTAAAAAAGTGGATAATTATTCTTTTAGAGACAATTAGAGCTTGTTAAAAGTAAAGGGTGTAATTATGAGGATTTCAATTTTTGGATTAAGTATGTGGGATAAACCTGCTTCTTCGGTAAAAGATCCGCCCCAAAATAGAGAAAGTAACAATCGTATAAACAAAATAAGTCATCGTAATTTGATAACTCGTCGTAAATTGAAAGATTGTCATCGAGATGAAGTGGTTGATCGACATGGGGAAACAACAAAAAAAGGATCGAAACAGAAGTGTTCTGTTAGTAATGTGCATGACGAGTTATTAAAAAAAGGAAAAGGAGATGCACCGAAAAAAGACTTTCCTAAAAAAAATGTTCATGATGAGTTAGTAAGTAAAGCGAAAGAAAAAGAATTTGATCGTGAAAAACCTCTGAATAAAATGGATAAAACTAAATCAAAAATTCATTCTTCTATAAAAAGATTTTGGAATAATCCTTCTAAGTTTAATGTGCATAGCGAGATTCTAAAACAAACAAAAACTTCACAACCAGTGACAAAGGCTCAATCACGAAGTGAACCACCACCTTTACCACCTCGACCATCTGAACCACCACCCTTACCACCTCGACCGCCTGAATCACAAAGCGAAGAAGTGGTAATACCTCCGCCACCGCCACCGTTACCGCCTCGATCTGTATCACAAAACAAAGAAGAGACATCGCCCTTATCAGTTAAACCAAATGTAAAAAGAAGAGTCGAAAATCCGAAAATGGATAACTCTCTATTAGACGAAATCACAAGGGGTATCAATCTTAGACCATTTAAAAAAGAAGAAAGCGACCCTGGAAAAGTTAAAAAAGAAGAAAAAACTAGTAAAATCCATTATGGAAAAATGGAAGAAAATATTCTTTCTGCGATCAATAAGGGTAGAATTAATAATGAATCTGATCAAGACGGGGAGTATGATGATACAGAATGGGATGATGAAGGTGATATTCTATTTGAAGCTTTAAAGGAAATTACAGATGAGGACCAAGTTGCCAAGAGAGGGAAGAACAAATTTGATGATGTAGAAAAGGGAAAAGTAGGAAATTTTTCGTCCTCTTCTCCAGCGTCATTAAGCGTAACACCTCGAAAAGATCAAGTCGATGAAGTAGAGGAGAAGGAAAAAGAAGCTCATACGAGGGAAACGCTTCTTAGTACTTTGGCTGGAAGAAGGGGGGCATTTGATGGCTCTTATGATGAGCCAGATCCCGAAGGTGATTGGGATTAGTCACTCACAATGATAAGTCACCTCTTAGTTTTATAGAAAGGTGCAAGGAGAATTCTCTCCTTGCACCTTTTGTGTTTAATATTCTCCTCGTATATAGATAAGTAGGAGCCTTTCTGCCAATAGAGGAGTGAGTATCATGGGCACGTTACGATCGATTAATGGAAAGACAATATTGATTACGGGTGGAACTGGAAGCTTCGGTAAGAAAATGGTAGAGTACCTTTTGACCAAGCTTAAGCCTAAGAAAGTCATTGTCTTTAGTAGAGATGAGTGGAAACAGTGGGAGATGAAGCGCAGCCACCCTATTTTCAATCACCCCGACCTACGTTATTTTATAGGAGATGTCAGAGATTTACAGCGGTTACAACGCGCCTTTCAAGGTGTCGACTATGTTATTCACACTGCTGCTCTTAAGCAGGTGCCCGCCGCAGAGTATAATCCTTCTGAGTTTGTGAAGACGAATGTCCTGGGAGCCATGAATATCATCGAAGCTTCGATTAATGAGGGTGTCAAGAAGGTCATCGCTCTTTCTACTGATAAGGCCTGTAGCCCCATCAATCTCTACGGAGCTACCAAGTTATGCGCAGACAAATTGTTCGTTAATGGAAATGCTTATGTCGGAGATAAAGGTTATCCGGTATTTTCTGCCGTGCGTTATGGCAACGTGATAGGCAGCCGGGGAAGTATCGTATCTCGATGGCTACAAGAGGTAGAAGAGGGTGCCAAGACTCTTTCCATCACCGATGAGCGTATGACGCGTTTTTGGATCACTCTCGACCATGCCGTGGAATTTGTACTTCGCTCCATCACTTTGGCAAGAGGCGGTGAAATCTTCGTTCCCAAGATACCAAGTATGAAAATTATTGATTTAGCAAAGGCGATAGCCCCAAAGCTAGATTATGAGATACTGGGGATCCGTGAGGGGGAAAAGCTTCATGAGATGATGGTTGGTGTAGAAGATGCGCGTCACAGTAGAGAATTTAAAGACTATTTTATGATCATCCCTGAAGCTTACTCCCACGATGCAGAGCATCGCCATTTATTCCTTAAAAATCGAAAAGGAAAAAAGTTACCGGAAGGGTTTGCCTATACTTCCGATACCAACTCCCAATGGATGACTGTGAAAGATATCAGAAGAGTGATTAAAGGTCTTTGATATTCGGGAGTGAGTTCGGTACATTTGCGATTGTCTCAAAAAAGGATTTCCTCTATAAGACTTATTTTGAGGGATAAGAGGATACAGACTACTGACTGACATGGGAGAAATCGATTAATGCACGTGGGCGTCGTCGGACTAAATCATAGGTTGGCAGATCTTAAGTTACGAGAGCGATTAGCAAAGACATGTCAGCGTAGGTTTGGGCCAGGCTGTTCTGTTCACATGCATCATGACTTTATCCTTTTATCTACATGCAACCGGACAGAAATCTATTTTTCCTCTTCGGATTTAACAGAAACACATAAGTATATCCTGGGTATCCTACGAAACAATATTGAAGGAGACTACGAACAGAAACTCTACTCTTTTTTTGGTGAAGACTGCTTCCAGCACTTGGCTAGAGTCACAAGTGGTCTCGACAGTGCCATCATTTTTGAAACAGAAATACAGGGACAGATCAAGGTTGCATATGAACGTGCTTGCCAGTATTCGAACTTATCGCACCATCTGCACTTTCTCTTTCAAAAATGTCTACGCGTCGCAAAAAAAGTGCGTTCTGGAATACCTATCGAGAGGGGAGTGCCCGACGTCGAGCACGCAATTCTGAATACAGGTAAGCATTTTTTCAGCCAAGTCGAAAATCAAGAGGTTTTGTTTATCGGGGCTTCGGATATCAATCTGAAGATTCTTCACTTTTTAAAAAATAAAAGCGTTGAAAATATCACACTTTGTAATCGTACGGATTACACCGCCAATCACGTTGCTGAAAAATACCAACTTAAAACATTGTCATGGAATAGGTTGTATAAATGGCAAAGGTTTGACTGGGTGATATTCGGGACCAAATCCCCAGATTACTTGATCACCAAAAAGAGCATGAGTCACTCAAAGTGTAGTCAGAAATTAATCATCGATCTCTGTGTTCCAAGAAATGTGGACCCTTCTCTTGGAAAAAATCCACAGGTGACTCTGCTGAATATCGACCAGATCAATCGCATGTTGAAAATGCGCAAGAAGCAAATACATTCCTTAGTAACCCATGCAGAGTCTGTTGTTGTAGAGTCTTCCACTAGACAGGTAGACATCTTCCGTAAAAAGGAAGATATCCGTGTGTCTCTACAGCCTATTGAGGCTTAAAATTTTGGCATGGTTCTACAAGATCCAAGCTAACAAATTTATCAAATTGGAAACTCTGCATGATCTGATAGATCGCTATCTTGCTTTGGTGTAAGACGAAGTATCGTTTTTCTTCCAAATTAGTTAACTTTATGATTTAATTTTTCTTTGGAGTTTGCTTCCACTTCTATTTTTTATTATAAATAAGAGTTGGGAGATAAATTATACTTTTAATTCATCAACCTGGGGTTTAGATTTTTTTACCACAAAGAAGCATACCAAACTTTTGAAGAACGAACGGATAATTCAGTTTAAATAAATTATTTTTTATCTTAATGTGGCCTTAAGTTTAGAACAAGTGGAAGTTACTCTTATGATGCTATCATTGTTTTTCTTGATTCTAGTCGTCGTTGGCTTGATTTGGTACGAGAAGAAAAAGGCGGCATATCTGCTGTTTTTTTGCACCTTAGTTTTTGGGGTGTTGATGTTTTGGAGCTTTATGACAGATAAGATTGATGTTCT
>JBCDHL010000251.1:0-4181 GCA_038750095.1 Chlamydiota bacterium | reverse complement strand
GTATCTTCGAATATAAATCAACTAAATCAAATTTTATTTATTTAAATACCCTTACTTCGTCTGCCCAGTAGTCAACCGTGTTAATAAAATCTTCAAGAATCTCGGAAAATTCCTTGTAATCGATTTCATGATGAACATGTCTGCTAAGGGTGATTTTTTCCCCGTTTTTTGTGAGTCCAAGAATAGCTTCCGATGTTCCTTGACCAAAGAGGTTAGCGTGCATCATCTTGGTAAGAAACTCTTCTCTTTTAACAGTCGGACATTTACAGACATCTGAAGTGAAAGAGAGCCCCTCATCTCCAGTGCTAATGACGATGTAGAGATTTTCATCTAAGGGTAGAGTATACACTCCACTCATTTGAGCCGCAAGTGGCTGTTCTAGCTCCATTTCATAGCTAAGCTGTTTCATAAATTCGTTGAGGTTGACCATACAGCTCTATCTCCTTAATCTCTTTTTACCTATGTGGAAGCCATTTCCATGCCAATTTTTAAAGATTTATTGCTAATGATTGTACCGATCGTGATTCGAAATATAGAAGCACGATCGGTATATTTCATTACTAACGGATGTTCACCCCTAAATTTTTCAATTCTTGCAGAATCTGCTGGAGTGATGATGCAACTAATTCATTATCTGCATTAATGGACTGTGCGGTACCACTTTCAGCTTGCTCTATTGTTTTCATCGATGCTTGAATTCTTTGAGCGGTAGCTTGATCAACTTCAGCCTTGCTCCTATCAACCGATTGTATAAACTGTCCACTAGCTGAACCCATACTCCCAAGAGATGTTGAAAGATGAGAAGCAAATTGTGATGCGGCGGGGGCGTTCGGATCGTATGCTGCCCAGCTCCCTCCAGCTGCAACCGTTCCAGCTACATTTCCCACTGTTGTAAAGATAAAGGCACTAGTCGCACCTTGTAAGTTTTGCTTAGCAGCATCATCCATTTTATCTTCGACACCATTAGCTAAATCTTGTAGCGAAAATCCCTGGTCCATTTTTAAGCCTGTTAAAATTGTTACGTCATACTTGGCGTTATCAATTTCATCATCGTTTAATCGTACCACAGCAACGTATACATTTGACCCCAAACCCGAACTGAACAGTGCTGTTCCCGCCAAGGGAGATGTAGAATCTTCTGTTGGGTCATCTTCATCATCATGCAAAGATAGTTCTGCTCCACCCTCGCTATCGACAACATCTGGTAGTTGAATTACGTTAAGACTCATCCCCCCCGTATCTGCTTTGACATTGAACCCATTGTTTAGTAGATTCACTAAACTTCCAGCATTAAGGTTAGAATTAGGTTCCATTTTCTGTTGACCTTGACTTTGACCAGCCATGAAACAGACAATTGTAGGAGCTCCAGCAGTCTGACTCTGCAAAGTTTGTGTCTTGCTAGCAGCTCCAGTTGTCTGTTTCTTATTAGCAGGTCCCAAAGTGCTTTTTCCGCTTGTTTCAGTTGTGCTTTCTCCGCCAGAAGCTTCGCCACTTTTTCGTTTTCCTGATTTGCTTTTCCCCTTGGTTCCTCTAGTTGTTGAAACATTTTGGTTATCAGAAAGGCCACCGATATTTGCTGCATATTGACCTTGACTTACTGTTTCTTGGTGAGATAGTCCCTTAGATTGATTCCCACCACTACTAGCTTGAGAATCTGATCCCATTGGTGTCATACCCATTTTATTTCTCCTTTAATAATAATGTTTTAAATCTTGCCAATCAAATTTGAACAATTCCTGTCACTGCATTTGAGAAGTCTTCGAGATCTTTAATGAAGAGAGAATTAATCATGGTTGCATGTTGGCAAAGACGCTCGATTTCCAGCTCGATTTCTTCATGTTCCATACCCAGTGCAATCGATGCTTGATCCCAGTATTCTGACCACTCTTCGAATTGTTCATTTTGTAACGCCATACGGCAGTTTGTCATGTTCACAGCGAAGGACTTTTTTTGATCTTCATTCCAATGTAAAAGTTTCACTGTTTCTCTATCCATCTGGTCGACCAGATGTTCTATTATTTTTGTTCTAATTATTAATGACTCAGCAAGACCACTTAATAATAAGTAAGTTGAATCTTCATCAATTTGCTTAATGGCTCTGATGGCGATGCAAATTACTGTTAACTCGATAGTTTTTGTTACGATATCAAGGGAGTTTGTGATCCCATACTTTGGTTCAAAAAAGTCACTCGGAATCAATTTACCGATAATATTGGTACGTAGAAACATTTTAATCAAATTCCACAGTGTGTAAGTATTTATTAATCTCTCTTCATTTTTATTTAAATAGTCTTCTTCATTTTCGACCATTGATTCTCCCAAAATCTCGTGATGTGCGTGGGTTGTGATCAAATACAATGACCCTGCCACACTTAAAGTCACAAATGCTTGACTTATGTAAGGAAAAAACTCTTTTGCGCGTGCATCGACATCACTAAGACACATGGAATTCACCATGTTCATCAACTGAGTGATGACCTTTGAAGTCCCTTTACCAATCGGTGACGTTTTTGATGGAGTTTCACCGATGCCAATATGATAAAATAATAGACTGAATAACATTGACCTTAATCCATCATTGAGCAATTGAGTTCTACTCAAATAACTCATCGATTGATAGAGAGGACCGATCATAAGTAATTGATCACCCGCAAAAGACTCCCGATAGTGTTTACTGTATAGTTCAATCCGTTCAATAGCTAACTCTAAAGGGTCTTTTTCCTTAATTTTATCTTGTTTTACTTCCTCCTCTTTTTCGTCCTCCTCTTCTTGATTTTGTTTTTGGTGCTCTTTTTCTTCATCGGAGATACGCTTTAAAAGCTTGAGAGCATTAGCAGCATTTTTTAGGTGTTTTAATAGTGTATCAAAATGTGGATGATTCGGTCCCAACTGCTTCAAGCTAATATACCCCTCTCTGAGTAACTCCTTACCTTGCCTCATCAAATCTTGTAGTGCTTGCTCAGTAAACTGTAAGTTTTTTCCCGCAAAACGTAAAACTGAACTCTCGCCTTCAAAAGTTTTCGCAGCCTGATTTAACAGTGCCAATGCAGCGGCTGTATAAGCAAGAGATTTTTCCAGTGCAGCATAAATAGGATTTCTTTCAGCTTCAGGATGACTCATCTCCCGCGATAAATTCTCTCTCAACTCTTTGGGAAGTAGATTTTTTAAATTTTCGAGCAGCTCCTTTGTCGTTTGGTTTTCCTTCTCTTCCCCTCCTGTTTTTGCACGTATGTTCATCATCGGAAATTCGAGAGTAGGCTTGTTCGCTTCTGATTGATTGCGACCATAGGGCATTCCTTTGAGAATATTGGCGTCAAGAGTTTCTCCCTCTTTTACAACGTCTGCATATGCTTTGTTCTGTAATGCACCCGCCTCAAAATCGACGTTAATTTGACGTTCAGAAATTGGTGGAATTCCTCCTTCCCAATGGTAACTTCTGTCTGCTCCTACAAATCCGCCCATTATCTTGCTTCCTTACTTATTGTACTGTTTACTCGTTGACGGATGCTGATTCTTTTAAATCCATCTTGAACTGTTCCGACTCTTTTTGAGCAACATCTTTCAGTAGTTTTGCTTTATTAACGATTTCATTGAAATCATCTTTGTCTTTGGAGAACTCAATAACCGCATTCAATGCATATATCGCCAGCTTCCAATCTTTCAAGTGAATGGAACAATCCGCCAAGTGGAACCACGGTATCGGATTTTTAAAATCTAAGCTAATACAGGCCAAATATTGATCTAAGGCAAGCTTATAATCTTTCATCATGTGTAATGCTGCGGCGTAACCAAACCGAAAGATAGGATTTTTGTCATGCCAAAAAACAAGCAATTGAAAATAGTTTTTAGCTTCAGGATATTTACCGCTTACATAGCTGTTGTGAGCTAATGTGTAGGCTGTATTTAGTGATTCTTCACTGATTCCCATCACCTCAGCGACCGTTCCATTTCCTTGATAGTCCCTAATAAAGGCGTTTTTCATTCTTTTCTTCGATTCATCATCTAAATCTGGAAAAGAACTTTCCACATACTCTTCAGCTTTTTCCTCTAGTTGTTCCTCTGGAGGACAAAATTTATCCAAGTAATTTTGCAATTTATCCTTCGATTGCATACAACAATCTTTGATGACTTTTAATTCCTCAGGTTCCACAATCGGCTCTAGGTTTTTCACCATTTTATCG
>JBCDHL010000250.1:0-4189 GCA_038750095.1 Chlamydiota bacterium | reverse complement strand
TGATGATGAAATTTAAATCGATGAAAGTAACTCTCGAATAAATCTTTCAGCTCTTTTTGACTTGGAAAAGCAATGGCGTTCGGAGACTCATTTTTTGGCTTTGGGTCTTCATGAGGGTCGATTATCGAAAGGTTTCTTGTTTGTAGAGAAGTGGTTAATAAAGGATTTGGCCTAAATGAAATTTTTGCTGTTAGAAAAATAGTTGACGTAGCCTCTTTTTTAAAAACCGGTGGCAACGCATGACCAGAAAGCCTGGATGTATATGATAATGCTAACATTGTTGTGATTCCTCTTTTTTTAATTGAAGTTCTTCTAATTCATTTTCGAAATTTTTAAGTTGGATATAGATTCTCAGAACATATGGGGAAATGATCTTATCTAACTTTTCAATGGTGAAGCCATTTTTCTCTTCCTCTCCCAGCATATTGCCAAGTGGACCCATGAATGCATTTGCAAACCTAGGGTGATCTCGAAGCCATTTCACAGTTTTTGAAAGAAGAGGATGTGTTGGTTGAAGTAGCGCATGTAATGGTGCTGTCGAAGGTATATCTATCCCATGGATGGCCAACACCTGTTCTGGTAGAGCTGTGCAGTTGTTATCAAGAACCTTAAAGTGATTGGATGAAGAATGAATATGCTCCCATACTTTTTTCAACTGCTCACTACTTGAGGGTAAAGGTTTCTTCAAAACAGCGATATTGCGATCCTCATAACCAATATTCTGGTCAGGAATGAGAATATTCATTGAAAACTTTCCAAGTGCAAAGGGGGCTATACTTCTAAATGCACTCCAGTACGTTTTTATTTCTTCGTAGTTGAAACACAGGTCGGAGAACTTACCAACGTAATAAATTTTTCCATCTAAGAAAAGTTCGTAGAAAGCGTGTGTACCTTTTAACCCAGCATATTCGGAATTATAACTGATAGCAGGAGAAAAGCCGTTGTGGCTTGGTATCATTGTATCAGAAACGACTCTAGGGTATGATGGTGCATTTTCAAAACTATCAGGTAAATGGGTAGGATTGTACTCACATAGCCCTTTTCCTGGGAGGTAGAAAATTTGATTTCTCTCTGTTCGACTACTGCTTTCCAAATGCCTGATATTCACTCTCCTAGCCAAATCCATAAACTGATCAGATATATGAATTTTCGAAAAGGGAATAGAGCTCGCTGGCACTAAATCATAATCTTTTTCGCCTAGTGAGGAACGAATCATCAAGCAAAATGGGATGCTTGGGTCTTCTTCAAGAATTTCTCCAGCAGCTTTTAATTGTTTGTTTACATGCTGTTCATCAAAGAGTTCGGAGATATGAGCTGAGTGAAAGTATCCCAAAAATGGAAGGTATTTCAACAAGTAACAGTGACGATAAAAGTCATCCAAGAAAAGATGGTGATGGTTTAATATCAATCGAGCAAACAAAGGATTTTGAGAAAGTTTTTGTAAATCGTGTTCAGCAATTTTTTCAGCTTCTTGTAAAGCGGCGTCAAAATCCTCTTTTTCCCGAAACCTCTGCTCGATTAATCTGTTCCACGTATAGTCATCGTGAACAATGTTTTCTCTTTTCTCTAATAGAGGATTCAGAGTTTCTTGAGCCTGTGGTGTAAGTTCATCGATAAATTGATGGAGTGTTTCACGATCGAGCCCTAGGTGAAGAGGGGAGACAATATCGAGAAAATTAGCTCTCTTTGCTTCCTCAGCTTGTCTAGCTTTTTCTAGATGCTCTTTATCGAACTGTAAAAGAGAAGAGGGTTTTAAATGTTTTGCTTGCTTTACTCTTTGTTGAATAAGTAAACACCTTAATTTCTGTACTTCATTCTCGGATAAGCTTTCAACATTTTTTCCTAAACGCGTTTCTAGTGATGCACAAACTCTTACCAAACTACCCAACAAGTTTTTTTGATTGACCGAAGGTTCTACTTGTTCGACCAATTTTTTTAACCTATCTATTTGATTTAACAACAGATGTTTCTCATCAGCATCCAACTCATTTTCTATGCCAATGGTCTTTTTACTTCTTAATGAATCATCGTAGATGAGTAATTTAGAGAGTTCGTTCCTAAAATAAGCGATCTTGCTCTTGTTTTTTTGATTTAGCCAAAAATAAATAGGGGCGGAAACTGGATAGTTTACCTGACCTTCCCAATCTTCTAGCTCACTTTTCCACTGATCGATCATTTCAGAAGCACTTGTGATCATTTTTGTGTTAAGGGTAGCATCTGTCAGTCGATTGAACGCTTTTGGTAACGTCATACGACCCGACCACCATGAAAAGCTTCTTTTTTGCATGGTCCCCGGTTGAAGGAGGTGATGAGTGGGAGGACGGAATAGAACCCTAGATCCACCAAAAACGCCTACAGGGTGCCGAAGAAATGATTGGGTATATGTACGTGTAATGTGTAACATTTTGTTATCCTTATTTTGGAATACTATATCGAATTATCTTTAAGAATTGGGATTGACCGATCGTGTTTCAAAATCACTGACTTTGAGAAACACGATCGGCATATATTAATAATTAAAAGTCATAGATTCTGTGAATTTGATTACCGAGCTCTTTAAGAACAACATGTAGTTGATCGATATCGACTTTTAATCCTACAACCATAGACTCTGAACTTCCCAACAATTTTCTTTGATGTAGAAATTCGACTCCCTCAATATCTTCGTAAAATTTATTTTGTTCACCTTTAGGTACTCTAAATTCAATTTGCATTTGATTTTGTCCAGCGATCTCTTTAAATTGGATGCCTTGATTAGCAAGCTTTTGCAGCAACTCTCTCAGTTCTTCATACCGTGGTAACTTCAATCCTTGATAAGAATTTTCTTTATCTTGGTAAATCGTTTTTATTCGTGAATCAACTTCGTCAAGAGAGTCCACTCCATGCACAATAATTCCGATCTCACGTTGGTCTCCTAACTCTTCTCCACCCATTAACAAGTTGATTGGAGTAGCAAAGGCTGCGCGAAAAAGAAGGTCGGCTGTCATCACAACTCCAGTCGTTAAGTTAAGAGTTGTTTGCCTATCAAATACAACCTGACTGATGGAGCGCTCTTTTCTAGCTTCATACCACGAGATTGATAATGCTTTCCAAAACATGGGAATATCCGGAACATAATTTGTCGCATAAAAAGGAGTCTTTTCCAAAGATTGTCCAAAGTTGTGTAACCATTCGCCGTAAACCTTTGCAGGCCGATTCCATGGGTCATTAGGATTCTCTTCTTTTTTAGGTAGTAGTCGTTCACCTGCATAGCCTAACATACGAATAGGGGTGAGTAAAATCCCTTTGGTCAGATATTCGATTGACATAGCCGTAGTGATAAACGCACTCATCACCATGTAATCGGAGCATAACACCTTGCTCAATGGTGCAGCTTCTTTTGCAGTAGAAATAGACTTACCTAATGTTTTCCATAACTCAACTGTATCACCAAAATAGGGGTACTTCCAAAAGTGATTTTTTTGAGCAAATTCACCGAGAGATTGACATGATTCTACATTAAACCATTCAGTGAGAGTTAAATGTGTTTGAAATTTTGGTCTCACATATTTTTCTAGTCGACTAATCATCCATTCATGGGTAAGAAGTTCCGGCATTTTAGGGTCTGGTTTGATGTATTTGACTAAAGCGTTATCTGTTGGGTCGTTTGGTCTAATTAATGGATCTGAGGCTTGCTTAAATCCGTGCTTGTCTAGAAATTTAGTCCAATAATCTAAGGATTGAAAATTGCGAATTTCATCAACCTCAGCCTCTTCACCTTCTTCTGATTTAAAGGGGACTCCCGTTGCAGCATTAAAAACAGAGTGGACAACCGTGACTAAATCTGCCATTTCCTTATCGCGAACATCATGATCACGTAAATATAAATGACAACCATCTGCAGCAACTTTGTTGAGAGATTTTCCAAAAGTATCAAGTCTCTCTGGGGGGCAGTGGTGTAAACCAGCAAATATAGTAATGGCATCTTGTCGATATTTAGCTAGCTGAGAATTAATGTCTACCTCTTGGTAATTGTTAAGAGGAAACCATTGGTCATAAGGTAGGGGAAACCCGCATTCCACATAGTCGGTGAAGCTCTCTTTCGTATTGATGACTGTTTTGATCCCATTAGGTTTAATCAGTTTGTTTAGGTCACGAAACATTCTACCTGGACCAATTGTGAGAATGTTTCCTTTTGGTTCTTCTGGGG
>JBCDHL010000249.1:0-4215 GCA_038750095.1 Chlamydiota bacterium | reverse complement strand
TATGAAACCTAATGATTTAAAACCTCCATTTCCAAAGCGTGAAAACCGTTGTGTCACCATAGATGATAGGGTGTGGTATATTCCCGATATGGATACCCAAGAGGAAAGCTTTGTTTTTCCTGGTTGGGACCATTCCTCTTTGTTTGGTAACAAGAACCCTGTTTGTGTGGAATATTGTAGCGGAAATGGTGCTTGGATCGCTCAAAAAGCAAAAGAAAACCCAAATATCAATTGGGTAGCTGTCGAGATCCGTTTTATGCGTACGCGTAAGATATGGTCAAAAATAAAAAATTACCAATTAGATAACCTAATCGTTATTTGTGGAGAGGGGATGCATGCGACAAAAAAATACTTTCCTGAATCCTCGATACAGCACGTCTATGTCAATTTCCCTGATCCATGGCCCAAGCGACGCCATGCGAAAAACAGGATTATTCAATCCAATTTTGTCAAAGAAATGGAGCGCATTACCGTTCCTGGCGGTGAGCTAACCCTTGTGACCGATGACGAAAATTATTCCGAGCAGATGATAGAAGTTGTTTCAGCAAATCCAAGCTTTCGGTCTCTCTTCCCAAAACCATTCTATGTGACAGACACCAAAAATTATGGTGTCTCTTGGTTTGAAGTTTTGTGGAGGGAAAAAGGAAAGTTGATACGTTTCCACCAATTTAGTAAAGTACCAGCTTTATGAGAGTTCTCGAAGAAGTTAAATCCCGTCAGTATCGTAGAGATGAGCTTGTTGATATCCTCACTCAGTACAACCAATCCATAGGAAATGATGAATGTGCGATAGAGAATATTCAACGCCTAAAACATATGGATAGTGTTTGCGTCTTTACCGGACAGCAGCTCGGATTTATGGGTGGTCCTGCCTACACTTTTTATAAAGCAATCGGTTGCTTACAACACGCCAAACAGCTTGGCGCTATCCCCATATTCTGGCTTGCCACTGAGGATCACGATATTGCCGAAATCGATCATACCTACACGGTCGATGATATGGGAAATATGCAAAAGCATAAGATCACTCTTCCCATTGAAGGTGTCGTTGAGGACTTGGTTTTAACAAGCAGAAATGTTGATGAGATCACTTCGTTTTGCCAACAGACCGGCGTTGACCTGTCTGAAGTGAGCTTTTCTGCTGGAGACTCTTATTCAGGCGTTATGGCTAGACTCTTTACAGCCTTGTTTCGAGGAACAGGCCTTGTTTTTGTTGAGCCCCACCTAATTCGTTATCAGGCTGAAGAGCTTTTTGTACGAGAGATTAAAAACCACCAAGAAATTTACAATCTTCTGACACGTCATACGAGACAAATGCAGTTATCAGGTCTACCTACTCCCATTGAATTTGTTGAGAATGGTACCAACCTGTTTTATAAGGACGATAGAAATAGACGCTTGAAAGTGAAAAAGGACCAAGAAGGTTTTTTGCTCGGTGATCTAAAGTTTAATGAGTCCGAATTAATAGAGCTTTTGCACAATGATCCATCTCTGTTTTCTGGTAATGTCGCCCTGCGCCCGATTATTCAGAGCTACGTTTTCCCCACAGTTGCCTATGTTGCGGGTCCTACGGAAGTTGATTATTTCCAACAACTACAAGAAATTTTTAGGTATCATGATGTGCCTGAACCCGAAGTGGTCCCACGGCCCTCTATCACCCTCTTAAATGATGAATCGGACTATTATTTAAATCGGATAGGGCTACAACCTTATAGCGAAATACCTAATGATTGGGGGCAGATATTTTCCGATTTTGCTCACAAAGATAAAAAAGAAGTAAAAGGTTTGTTGGAGAATAAAGGAGTTCCTTATTATGCCTTACATTATTTAAAGAACTACCTTCGTCCATTTAACGGCCCTCAAGAACGCTCTTTGAACTGGTTGTGGTTGAACGCCCAGTCTCAAGGTTCTATCGTTAAAAGAGTTTTAAGTCAGGAGCCCTTCAGTTCCAAAATTCACTATCACATTAATATAAACGAGCCCAAAAGATGAACACCCCACTTAATATTGTCAAAACAGGAAGTTGCAGTACTAACAATCAACCAGAGGAACAAGAGCACTTACTCAGAGTACAATGGGAGGGTTCTCAATGCTTCATCGATGGGAAACCTTTCCATCCAAAAATTGGTTCTTTAAATGAACTAGACAGAGAAAAATTTAACACCGTTGTTATCTCTATTGATGGTCAGACAAAGTCAGAGCTCAAATGGGAGAAAGAACTGCAAGTTGCCGATCAGTTGATTGAGAAGGGATACAATCTTTTTTGGCATATCGACTTAGGGTTATTTGATAGACTTCCATTTTCTCTTCTCAATAAATCTCAGCTGATGACTCTATCCATTGCTATAGAGCATTTTATAGAAAATGTTTGGCCGAAATACGAGGGTGTGACTATCGGTTTATCAATTTATGAAGGGAGTCTTGATTTCATACGATCGATTCCATGGAATACCGAGATGTCGAATAATTTGAGGAACTGGGTGAAAGAGTCTTACGAAACGATGGACCTTTTCAACAAAGAGACAAACCTTAAACTATCGACTTTTGAAGAAATCAGTGAAGAATCCATCAGAGAAACGGACGCTTTACAACTCTATGGAGCAGAAATATGTGTCAACTATCTGGATATTCTTGCAGGTAGAGTTCCTGAAGAACTTGCTTGTTTTGTATGCCTCGATACATCTGCGATTCAGTCACCTCTTTTACAAGCAAGAATGTTGAGCGCTGAGAGGGCCGAACATATCAGATTCGTGCTTCAAAACGGATTGCTGCCACCTGCGGATATCACATGGAACTCTTCTCATTCTCCATTTGGATATTATGGGTTCGGACAAGACACCACTGTTTTAGCCGAAAAGGCTTCACTAGGTGTCTGTTTGCCCGAAATCGCCCATGTAAAAGAATCTCATTACGAGGGGCTTGATAATGCTCTGGATCTACTTTTGAATGATAACGTTGCATTTAGAGTCATCCCGGAAGCTTTGTTAACGACTGAATGGGATGGACTTGACGATTTAATCGTAACGACACCAGGTGTGTCAGTATGGGGGTTACGCAAGCTACAAGGATTTTGTGCTGCAGGAGGAAGGGTAGTATTTATCGGACCTTCTTTAGGATTACCTGAAGAAATTTCTTTTTCAGAATGGTTGATTCAGCATAAAATGCGGTCATGAGTATGAAGAAATATTTTAATATCGATATCCCAAAAAGGCACACCCAATGCTCTCACGCGAAGGAGGAGCTGGTACCTGGAAACGACATGTATTCTGCCATTTTTGAGGAAGACCAAGTTTTTTCCAGGGAAGACTACTGTTCCCATTGCTGGACACACCTCCAGAAAGAGACTAAAGTACACGAGGCCATTACATACTGGAAGTCCGTCGTTCCTGAGAAAAAAGAGATTAGAGAAATCTACCTTGATAGAGATGACAAAGCTCTAGCACTGTTAAAGAAATTCTCCCATTCTGAAAATGTTGACGAGATTCATCAGGCAATGATCCTCGCTCTGTACTTGTCTCGAAGAAGAAAACTTTACCAGCGAAAGGAAGAGACGAATGATGGAGAGGTAGTAATCATTTACGAGATCCCTCAAAAGCAAGAGTTCGTTGTGGTCAGGAAAATAGATCTACAAACTATTGATGTCCCTAAAATACAAAAAATGATCGCAACAAACCTTAAAGACTATACCGATCGTGTTTAAAAATTTGGTTTTTAGCAAAGAGAAAGCTCTCGTAGCTGGTATTTCTTAAGTCGATGAATATTAATCAATATTGATCGACTTACGAAATACCAGATACGAGGCTTTCTCAAAGCCAAAATTCCAAATTTTGAATCACGATCGGTATAAATAAGTGCAGGAAGGTTTCTATGGATGAAATCGTTGATGATTTTTCCATTTATATCAGCTCAGAAAAAGGATTATCTGTACACTCTGTGGAAGCTTATCGGAGGGATATCCTCTATTTTGTCAATTTCCTGTCTAAAAGTGAAGTTCATGACATTACAAGGGTTAATCAAGGACATATCGTTAGCCACTTGGCAAACCTCAAAAGTCAAGAATACGCCTCGTCATCTATTTCTCGTGCCTTGATCGCTGTTAAGGTTTTCTTTCGCTTCCTTAAGCGCGAGCGTATTGTTGAAACGGATGTTGCTTTGTATCTCGAATCTCCAAAACTGTGGCAACTCATACCTGATGTTTTATCAGGAGAGGAGATC
>JBCDHL010000248.1:0-4255 GCA_038750095.1 Chlamydiota bacterium | reverse complement strand
GAGATTTTTACCTCTGCCGAAGTGTGGAGATCGCAGCCAACTTAGACAAGTTATCAAGATCGAGCACAAAGTCAGAGGCAAAAAGAATGGGTATCAAGCGTAATTTCCAATATCATTCAGTATACTTGTCGGGTTGCGGAGTTATGCGTAAATAGGGTCTAACCTCTTTCCAGCCTTTCGGGAATTTCTCTTTGAGTTCAGCAGGGTCTGTGATACTAGGCAAAATCACGCACTCATCTCCATTCTTCCAGTTTACAGGCGTTGCTACGCTGAAGCGATCTGTCAATTGCAGAGAGTCGATGACACGTAATATTTCATCGAAATTTCTGCCGGTAGATGCTGGGTAGGTCATCATTAAACGAATTTTTTTGTTGGGATCAATAATAAATACAGATCTAACAGTAAAAGTATCGTCGGCGTTGGGATGAATCATTCCGTAAAGAGAGGAAACTTGACGTTTGTCATCACTAATGATTGGATAGCTTAACTGTGTATTTTGTGTCTCATTTATGTCAGATATCCATTCATTGTGGGAACGGGTTCGATCGACGCTAAGAGCAATGACCTTAACTCCTCTCTTTTCAAAGTCTTTTACTTTCTTAGCAGCTTCACCCAGCTCTGTTGTACAAACAGGTGTGAAGTCTTTTGGATGTGAAAACAAAATACACCAACTACTTCCGATAAAGTCGTGGAAGTTGATTTCTCCTTCAGTTGTATCTGCTGTGAAGTTGGGTGCAACATCTCCAAGTTGGAGAGGTGCGTGTTGTGTAGTGACCATGTGACCTCCTTAAATCTCTAAGGGTAACTTCTTCTGATGCCAGGAAACCATTCCTCCATCGATATTTACAACATTTTTATAACCGAGCCTCTGTGCAATAGATGCAGCAACGGAAGCACGATATCCTGTTCTACAGATCAAAGCGAGTTTTTCACCTTTGTTAACAGATGAAATTTTTTCAGTGAGGGTATCCATGGGTATGTGAAGGGCTCCAGGAATATGTCCAGACTCCCACTCGCCCATTGTTCGTACATCAATGAGTATAGGGGGATTATCTTCAGTAAGGAGATTGTTCAGCTTTTCGACTGACCATGTCTTAAATTGCGTTGTAGGAGAGTTGGCATCTTCCCATGAAGAAACCCCTCCTTCTAAGTAACCAGAAATATTATCTAAACCAATGCGGATTAACTGTTTGCAAATATCAGGATATTGGCTTTTATCATCAGTAGTTAATATAATCGGACGATTATCATCGATAAACCACCCAGCCCAAGTTGACATGTTGTTTCCATAAGGAATATTTATAGACTTGTCGATGTGCAATAAAGCCAAGTCATGTTGATTCCTTGCATCAAGAAGCACAGCTTTCTCTTCTTCAATAAGCTTTATTGACTCAGTGATACTCAAGGAGTTTAAATCATCGAATTTATTTCCCAAAATTGTAGGACCCTTGACATTGATTTGTTTCATTCGTGGAAAATAGGGGGGATATTTTGGCATTCCATTCATCAGCTTGCTAATCCAAGCTTCTTGTTCAAGCTGTTGCATAAAAGGGTTGAATTTTCTTTCGTACCCTATTGTTGATGAATCTCTTGCGCCTATAGCTTTACCACAGAGTGAGCCTGATCCGTGCGCAGGATAAATCTCTACATAGTCTGGTAATGATCGGATTGTTTCAAATAAAGTATGATAAAGGTCCTGACTCAATTCCTTCATAGCTTCTGTGCCAAGAAGGTCGGGACGACCCACAGCTCCGACGAAGAGAAAATCTCCGGTAAAAATTAGCCAGGGGATTTCATTGCTTCTAGTGCTATCGAATAATTCCCACATGATATGTTCGGGAGTATGGCCAGGTGTGTGAATGGCCCGAAGACGAATCGATCCAAGAGAAATTTCATCGCCATCTTGAATAGGGTCATCACAATAGGTGGGAGTCCACTCGTCACCGCCCATTGCAGAGCAGTGGATTGTTGGCTCCCCAGAAAGAGCTGTTTTCAATTCCAAAGCCCCAGAAACAAAATCGGCATGGACATGTGTTTCAAATATGTCAGTAATAGTTAATTGCTGCTTTTCGGCAATTTGAATGTACTCTTTAATATCTCTAACAGGATCTATGACCGCACAGCGCCCGGTATTTTCGTCGCCCACCATATAGGAAAATATGGCAAGACCCGGAACGGTTCGTTGATGAAAAAACATGGCTTTGACTCTTCATGTTGGTAATCGTCAAGACTAAGTTACAGTGATTGCTATTTCCTGTCAAAATCCCTAATATTGAGTTACGATCAGTATAACCTTTGAAGATGGGGGGTTACTCACCGACCCTGTTGTAGAGCCATGCCAATAAGAACAACCCTACAAATCCGTCGATAAAACCATAGATCAACCCTATGATACTGCCAACGTAAGAGACTTCAAAACCTGGGTATATACTAGTCATTAATTCTAGCCACATCGCTGCATATCCAAACCAAATGTTTGCTAGAGTTATGATGAACATTGTTGCACCCCAGAGAATTCCTCCCGCGATGCCTAACCTTTTTGCACTTAACATAATCAACCTTTTTTTGTTGAAACGTGAATGTATTAATATGTTTATTTTTCTATTAGTTGCTGTTTATTGAAAATTTTGTCAACGATATAATTATATCGATCGTGTTTCAAGATTTGGTTGGGAGAGTTTTTTTGTAAGTTGGAGGTAGGTCGAATCGAATGTTTTCCATTCTCTTTTTGACTCTATAAATTTCTTTCTTGGAAGATTCGTTTTCTTTGGAGTGATGTTCCATCACCTGATTATGTCTTGTCTGCAGCTTTTTTAACTCACTCTCACGCCACTTATTGACCAAACGGTGAACCTCCCAACCAAGTGTGTGAGGGTGATGCAATGAGGCTTTATCAGGATTGAACAAATCCCAAAATGAAACGATGTGAGGTCTTACTTGGAGCTTACTGCCATTGACTACAATTGGATCACTTTTTGTTGCTCCTAGAAATACCATAAGCATGTTGAGAAATACCGCAGCAGTCACGTCACAAATTTTTTTGATGAACGCTGGAATGTAGGGAGCAACGGTATCGATGAGGTTTTCAATTGGCCTGGGTGTGATAAATCTCCATATTCTCTTTTTAGTTGGAAGGTATATGCCTGCTAAACCCGCAACCTTATTGACATATTGGGTACAGTTAATCTCTATCGCTTGGAATAGTTCTTCATCTTTGCGTTTATCTTCCTCAACTTGATGCTTAATTTTCTTGAAGGTTTCTTCATTGATTGCATACTCGATCGTATGGATATTGCAAGGGTAATACTCGCTGAGATCTGGTTGCATCAAGTGGCCCTTCTTGATCTTAAACGGCTCGTTAAAATTGCTGAGCACACCAGATTTTTCGGGCCTATATAAACCAATGCTATAAATCTCCCCATTGGGGGTTTTTAAACGAAACCATGAATGATCTCCTGTTTTCTGTGGGGAACTTTCATTACAAGTGCAAAACTCAAGAACCCAGCGTTTTCCCCACTTTTCAGGCGCATCATATTTGTAAGGAGTGAGCTCTTTCCAATGATACATGTCTTTGTTTTGAGCACCCTTTGGACCATAGACCCAAGATTGTTTCGGTTGGTTTTTCGGTTTGTCGATGGGTTTTGTCAAAGTCTCTTTAATCTCAGACCAAACACGCCACTTATTTTCGTATAGAATTTTTAATTCAAACGTTTTTGGGTTTACCTTTAGCCTATGGTTGTATTGACGGAGATAATGATACAGGTAATTTTTACTGGCGAATTCATAAAAACCAGGATTTGCAGAGAACGCCTTCACAGGGATTACTAATCTGGAAGCCAGAAGTTGACGCTTCAAGGAGTCTATACAGGGGGCTCTGGCGATTTGTTTGGCAGTTTTTTGGCAGAATTTTTTAGCTGTTTTAACCACCAGGCTTTGTTCCGCTGATTTTAGGTCAGCATGATTGGTGTTGTCGAGGGTGCTCGTTAGACATTCAGCAATTTTTTGTATACGTCTTTCTCTGTAGTCGGCCGAACTAATTTCCGAAAAGTAATCTTGATTTCCCAAAAATTCAGACCTACAAGAACCAGTTTTATCTAAATGAATTTTTAAGGGGATACCACGATCGATTCCAAAGTTTAGTTGGGATAACTGCCCTTCTGTCAATAAGCACATATTGCCAAATCCAATACTTTAAATTGAGGTCAATTATTTCCTAGAGTTCTATTTGATTGCAAGCTTGAGAATGTTTTGTTAG
>JBCDHL010000247.1:0-4255 GCA_038750095.1 Chlamydiota bacterium | reverse complement strand
TTGGAATTTTGAAACACGACCGGAATAGATTAAAGGAGTGACCATGTTTAGCATTGAAAATACAAGAGCGCTGGATCGATTGGATGAGGACACATTTTATCAAAGAACCCTTTATAATGAAGCGAATAATATCATTTCTCGACCACTAGAGACTCCTCTGGATGATAATCGTAAGGTTCTAAGCTTTAAGGGACGTTTCGTTTGTTTATTGAATATTGCAACTCCTATTTTAGATGGCCTAAGAAGTTTAGCGGTCAAAATGACTAATCTTCCTATGATGATCTTGGGGTCAATGGATGCATTATTCTGCGGAGACTTTTTAATTTCTCTAAAAACTTTTGCCGGTTCCTTTTTTATAGTTGGAGGAATTATTCTTCAACCAGTTGCCGTGCTTTCAGATACTGTAAAACTTGTTGCAGGAGCAATCATTCATCCAGCTTTAGCAATTGGCCTAAAGTCTGAGGCAAACGCAAACTAGACCATCGAGTGCTAACAGCACGACAGAAAAACCAATGGTGCCCAGAGTCGTGTGGGAAAGTGGCCTTCGGCCTTCTCCAAAGATCGTTCGATTATTCCCACTCGATCGTTCCGGGAGGTTTTGATGTCACATCATAAACGACTCTGTTGACGCTTTCAACTTCGTTGATAATACGCGTGCTGACCCTGCTGAGGATGTCGTACGGGAGCTCTGAAAAATCAGCAGTCATGCCATCTTTGCTTGATACAGCACGTAGAGAGATGACATGTCCCTGCGTACGTTTGTCACCCATCACTCCTACAGTATTAACAGGAATTAATATTGCAAAAGCTTGCCATATTTTGTCATACCATCCGGCATTAGTGATTTCTTCTAAATAAATCTCATCGGCTTCACGAAGGGTATTTAGTCGCTTTTTTGTGATTTCACCAATAATACGAATGGCAAGTCCCGGTCCTGGAAACGGGTGCCTCCAAGCAAGCGAGTTTGGGACTCCTAACACTTCGCAAACTTTACGGACCTCGTCCTTAAAGATGTGTTTGTTTGGCTCAACTATCAGCCCCTTGCGCCTTTTTTCTTCCACGGTAGGGGGATTTACATTGTGGTGACTTTTAATGACAGCTGCACTTTTACCACATCCCTTACCACTTTCTATGAGGTCAGTATAAAGTGTTCCTTGGCAAATAAATGTTTTACCGTCTTTTGTATCGAACTTATTGACTTCTTGTTCGAGAAGTTCGATGAAGTGATTGCCAATGATTTTACGTTTTGTTTCGGGTTCACTGATTCCTTTCAGAGCGTTTAAAAATCTATCTGAAGCATCAACGAAGTCGATATTTGTAAAACCGTGTTCTTTAAGGATTTTTAAAACTTGTTGGCTCTCATTTTTTCTCATGAGGCCGTTGTCGATATGGATGGGAAAGACCTTTTCTTTGCCTAGAGCCTCGTAGCATAAGAGAGTACTTGCTGTAGAGTCGACACCACCACTGATCAAACTGATGACACGTCCATCTCCGACCTGTTTCCTGATTTCATCCTTAACAATTTCAATACAGTGATGCATGTCCCAGTCACATTGGCAGTTACAGACATGGATAAAGTTTTTAAGGAATAGTTCTCCATTAACCGTATGGGAGACTTCTGGGTGGAATTGTAATCCGAATTGGGGCCGGTTTTTATGTTCGATTGCTGCAATAAGGTTGTCGTCACTTGTGGCAATTTTCTCATAGCAGTTTGCCAGTTCAGTGATGCTATCACCATGACTCATCCATACGGTTTCTTTTTTCTGCATTCCATTGAACAGTAATGACTTGCTATCTAAAGAGACTTTTTGCTTTCCGTATTCTCCTCGATTCATTGGAGTAACTTGGCCATCGTTCAGGGTGTTCATCAGTTGCATACCAAAGCAAATGCCAAGAAGAGGAATATTCGAATGAAGAATTTTAGGATCGAAATTAAAATCATGGGTTCCTGATGAGCTTGGACCCCCTGAGAGGATAATTCCCTTTGGCAAGTTCATTTCGATTTCGGTCATCGTGGTATCGGGAGGGAGAATCTCGGTGTAGACTTGCATTTCACGAAGGCGTCTTGCGATCAGTTGGGTGTATTGTGATCCGAAATCTAAAATAATAATACGTTCTAGTGTGTGCATGTGAGCTCCATTTCATTGATTGCATTGAGACGTAGGGTTTGTAATTCTTCTTGCCCAGACATCGATGTTGGGTAGATTCCCGTGAGGCATGCGACACATAAGTCTTTTATACCGATCGACTCTTTGAGACCGATTTCATCATTGTAGATCAGTCCATCGGCACCGATGTCTTCAGCGATTTCTGGTATGGTTTTATCATAGGCAACGAGTTGTTCTTCCCTTGGGAAGTCGATTCCATAGAGGCAAGGATGTTTGATGGGTGGATAGGTTGAGGCAAAGTAAATCTTTTTAGCACCTGCGCGCTTGGCTAGTTCGATTACCCTTCGCGAAACCGTACCTCTGACGATACTATCGTCGACAAGAATTACCGTCCTGTCTTCAAAAACAGACTTTACAGTAATGAGTTTTTGGGAGAGTGCTTTTTTTCTCGCATATTGTGTTGGCATAATAAATGTACGACCGACGTGGTTTTGCTTAACGAAGCCTTCTTCTAGAGGAATTTTTAACTTATAGGCAAGAGATATGGCTGATGGACGCGCCGAATCGGGGATTGGAACAACGACATCGGCTTGGATGTTTTGTTCCTGACACTTATCAGCGAGAGCCATTCCGAGCCGGGAACGGATGCGGTATACCTCTTTCTGTTCCATGATGGCATTTGGTTTTGCAAAATAGTTGAATTCAAAGCTGCAATGGGTATGGGGAAGGTTGGTGAGTATGCGTCTATGCACGTTGTGGTTGGCATCAATGAAAACCACTTCACCGGGTTCGATGTCCTGGATATTTTCAAAACCCAAAAAATGTAGAGGCCCAGTTTCTGAAGAAAAAGCATGTGAGGAGTCGCTTTTTGAAGAACCTAAAAGAAGGGGTCGAAAACCCCAGGGATCTCTAAAAGCAAACATTCCGATATCGGTAATAATACCAATACAGGAATAAGCTCCGGAAGTGTTTTTAAAGACTTCGTTTGCAGCATTACAGATATGATCAAAAGTGATAGCCTCATCAGGAAGATACTGTGAGAATAAATTCAAGATCGTTTCTGCATCACAAGTCGTTTCAAAAACGACTTTACGATCTTCAAGTTGCTGTTTCAACGGGAGGTAATTGACAATATTTCCATTGTGAGCAAGTGAGATGGTGTGTTTTCGCTGAATGCATAGGGGGTGAGTATCTTCGACGCGTCCAGTTCCGATAGTCGAATAGCGGACATGTCCGATTCCCCATGAAGCTTCTCGTAATGGAAGAGTTTCAGCATTGAAGACCTGCGAGACAAGCCCTCTATTTTTGTGAAGGAGTTGCATCCCTGTAATAGGGTCGAAAGAAAAGATACCAGCTGCATCTTGACCTCTATGCTGTAAGTGAATTAAACCTTGGTAGATGTCTTCGATAACGGGTTCTTTCCCAATAATACCTAATAGTCCACACACTTTTCTCCTCCTTCATTATAGTCAATTTGTGACTTGATATCCCCGTTCATTTTGTGGAATATTGTTTACGTAGATGTTTTTGTTATCGTCAATGCTGACGAGTCCTTCTCCAATGAGTTCTATGGCTTTAACAGTAACAGGCCAATCACTCTCTTGTTTCTGTTTTTCTTGATGTCTTTGGGCTGATTCTTTTGTAACCGGAAGTTCATCTGTATATCGAACAGAGGGTCCTGTAGCGATAATTGGACCAGTGTCAATACCGTTATCGACGATGATGACACACGATCGCGTTTCTTGTTCTCCGGCAACAAGAGCATCATAAACAGCATTAGAACCAACATACTCACGATTTCCCCTCGCATCGGTTACGGATAAATCGGCAGGGTGAACATTGAGAATTTTATTTGGAAAATGGTTGAGAAGTGTTGAAGTGATAATACGCATGTATCCCGTTAAAAAAATGAGGTCGATCGGAATATCCAGATTTCCGAGCGCTTCAATAATCTCCTCTTCATATTGTATCCGTAAAGATAGATTCGCTTTATCAGTTCCACGGCTCTTGATGAAGCGTAGAAATGAGAGATAGAGAAGGGGAATTTTTTCTGCATTTGCTATTTCACCCCGGCCGTCGACGAGCACCATCGCCCGCAGCGTCACGTCGAGGCCCTCCGGGCGGCGGACCACCCTCCCCGACAGCGA
>JBCDHL010000246.1:0-4266 GCA_038750095.1 Chlamydiota bacterium | reverse complement strand
GAATCCAGAAAATGTACAGAGTCGAGATAAGGCCTTCTGTCGCGCTACTAGCAACGACCCAGAGCAAATAGAAGATCGTCAAGATCCTCTTTGAAATCGACAGCTTCAAATGTTTGTGGGTCAACTTCCAGAATTTGCAAAGGCTTTCCACTTTTAGTCTGACTATATACTGGAAGGAGTGTGAGAAATTCTCTATTCACTTGGTTACCCTCAACGGAATATTCACTTCCACTAATTGAAAGAAAGACCTGAAGAATTCTTTGCCTGAGTTGATAAACAAGATTTAACCTTTTGTCTCTTGGTGCATAATTACCATTTTCAATGTGATGACGATGCAAACGCCTGACATACCCGTACCAGTTGAGTACGATTTCAGTTAAATCCGACTTTGTTCTTAGGTTGCACAAAGAAAGGAGAGCATACCTGACAGCAAAGCTAAACAGGGAACGGTTGTCATTTTGGTAACTATTGAACAGTGTGATGACCCCAAGCTGTTGATCTAGTAATGAATGAAGGAGGCTCTTCTCCGACCATTGTCTAAAGGGGTGATCCCAATGAATCATCATCGACTTTAATAAAACTGTAGAATAGTAAACTTGTTCGAGTTCTGGGTGAGCAACAGCAATTTTTTCAATAGCGATCTGAACGTTAAAAAGTTGCTTTAGAATATTATCGATGTATAATTTTAATTCTTCTCGGCACTGTATCAACCTTTTTTCAAGCTCTATAATTTGTTGCCGATGAGTAAAGCTAGAAAACTCTCCTTTTGTGCCTCCCATTAACTGATCAATCTTTCCAAGGTAATTCACAACATCAACCTTAACTGACTTAAGAACATCAGAACGAGCTTGGTTAATAAGATCACATAAGCACTTTTCAACTTCGTACTCTTCTGTGGCTGAGTAATTAAACGTAGGAATGACCTTTTCATACTCTTGACTCAACCAATAGGCGTAGGTGATTAATCCCTCATAAGAAACCTGATGTGATATGACTTCCAGATCATGTAAGGAAGTCGAAAAAACCCTTTCGCGAAGAGGGATGTAGTAAAGTGGGTCAGTTGGCAGAAGTATGTGAGCAAAAGGTACCGGATCTACTTTCCTTTTGTTCAGTTTTACCAGGTACAAGTGCTGGTTCATGATTAAGTCTGCTTCTTGATCAATGACTCCAAGTTGACAGCAAGTACAACGAAATGGCTCTCCTTTACTTCTCACTTTTGATTGTGCAAACTTAGTGATTCTAGAAAACTGGATCGTCTTTTGTGGAGTGTCCAAGCTTTCTGACCTGAAAAAGATACTTTTTTTATCAAGGACTCCCAGGCACCCTTTTAAATTTGATGAACTTTTCTCTTCTATATGGTCTTCATAAACGCCCTCCTTATCAGCAGCAAATGCCTGGATAAGTGGAAGCTGATCATGTGTATTTATACTAATGGGCGACATTTTCGCGAAAGTAGCCATAAAGTTCACAACCTATTCGTGATCTTACTCACTTATAAATATACACCTAACACGGTGAGTTGTTAAATGAAAATTATTTACACAGGGATTTTTCTAAGGTATAAAGGGTTTAGAGAAAAGTTGGAATTAATCATGACGGGTATAAATTTTCAAACTCTTAATACTGAAGAGTTTAAAAAAAAGTGTCGATCCCTATCTACAAAGGAACTGGGAGCACAAGCAAAGAAACTTACCGATGAACAGCTGACATTACTCACCCAAATACTTGCTATTGGTGAAGATCCCCAGCATGAAAATAAGCTCATTACTACAGTTTCCGCAATGGATAACCGATCCTCTTTAGAAGTTTTAGGCAAAGCAATCAATGCGAAACAATTCTTCTCTCTGCTAAAAGCAAAGAAATCTTTCGACAACTCGACCTTCCACAAGATCCCTCCACTTCTCGTAGGCATGGAATTTAACGTATTTACAGATGTAATCTTAGAAATTCCTCAACAGCTGCTATCGGTCCTGCAAGAAGAAGGATGTACAGAGCCCTTACAACATCAGCTAACCCTTTTTTGTCACGAACTTGTTCAAGAATTAGATCTATTTTCAAAAAACCTTATTCAGCTAGAAAAGCATATCGATAGTTTTGATACGAGAAACATTAATCATCAAAATATGTTATCCACGCACCAAGAGATTAAGAAATGGGCAGAATTTGCCAATGCAAACTTGAAGCGTATAAATAATGCACTAGCTATCGCTTGGAACACTAGTAGACCTGACATTATAGATAGACTAAGCTTCCAAAAAGAATCTTGGCTCAAATATAACACATTAGTCGTTGGTTTCCCCAGAGAATATGACAAACCTGCAAGTGGGCTATATGCACGTTTTGAGTCAAGACTCGACACTATATTTTCTAATCCCGATGATCCCAACGATATTGAAGCACTTCAGGATGAGGAGCCCGCTTTAGAAGCTTTAGTCAAATTTTCTTTGTGGTACCTGCATGACTACTGGGAGATAGGCCTCCTTCCAAACATCAAGGATATAAGTGAGTTAGATCTCGATCCTGTTGATCACAGTGACAGAGAACGCGCTGACTACCGATCGAAATTGTTCAATCAAGCTCAAGCAAATCTGGAGGAGCTGGGTTTAAAATCCGTTAAAGATCTAAAATCCAAAAAAATCTACAGTAAAGAAATGCTACAAGAGTTTTTAGATACACACACACATTAGTTAAGAATTTTCATCAGGTCACTAAAAACTATGTCAGGAGATTGCTGTCCATTCACAGATTTGAGGACACCTTTTGCTGAGTAATATTTTTCAACAGGAGCAGTTTGGCTATGATAAACATTTAAACGCTCTTTTACTACTTGAGCGTTATCATCAGATCGTTGCTTTAACTTCCCTCCACAATGATCGCAGATATTTTCAATTTTTGGAGGGGTAAAATACTGATTAAATATAGCACCACAGTTACTACAGCTTCTTCGTCCTTCAATGCGCTTTACGATCATTTCATCAGCTACTTCCAGGTTGATTACTACGAGTTCAATATTATCACCCAGCTCTTTTTCTAGAGCTTCAGTCTGTGGTATTGAACGGGGAAAGCCATCTAAAAGGTAGCCACCAAGGCAATCTTCAGAAGAGACGCGCTCAGCGAGCATATCAACAACGATCTCATCGGGAACAAGTTTTCCAGAGTCTAAAAATTCTTTGACTTTGTGCCCTATTAGTGTTCCCTTCTGTAAATTTTCTCTAAACAGATCGCCAGTGGAAATGTGTGGTATATTTAGCTTTTCACTCACTTTTTTTGCTTGTGTTCCTTTTCCAGAACCGGGAGGCCCCATGAAGATAACAACTTTTTTCTTTGGGATAGAGTTTTGTTCCATTGTGGCATATGCAATAGTGCCGATAGATGTGATGAATGCGCACAATCCTAAGAGCAGAACCTTCATGCAAATTCCTCCTGAAGTATATTTATTAAAAAAACGAATCTCAATTATAACGCATTCAAAAATTAATATTCAACCTTTTACAAAAGCGTAAAGGGAAAATTTCCCTTTACGCATTAATAAAATTGTTAAAAGATGCACGCATCAACTAACAGAGTCTACCTCCACCACTTTAACCAGCCACCTTCTTTTTCTTGCGGTAATTTTTCTACTTTACTTGTTAAGTGTTCTATGAAAAACATAGCGGCTTGCGCAACAATTTCAGGATTCTCCATTAACAAGCCGATCCTAAGATACATAGCATCTGTAACTTCTACATCGGTTTCGGCTAAAGAGGAGTTGCCAAAATTCTTTTCCACGAAAGTATTCCAGCTAGACTCTTCTTTTTCGATCAGCTTTTCTCGTTTCATCTTATTATGTTGTAGATTTGTGAATTTTTTAGAGCAGCCGTTAGTGTATTCTTCTAGCTCATTGTTAGCGTTATTTATAGCTCTACATCGTTTATTTTTTCCTCTTTTAAGAGATTTTTCAATATCTTTGAATTCTTTCCCCAACTCACACACCTTGTTATATCTAACAAGTTCGTTTTTTAAATTTTCTATTTTTTCCAACATTTCCTTAGTTTTTGCTTCTTGATCAAGAGGGAGCTTTTCAAGGTCTTTAATTGTAGTTTTATGAAGTTTCTTTAATTTTTCTAATTTATCAAAGTTGTTTTTTGCCATTCTCAAGATGCCCATTTTAAGGCGAACAGCTTTAATAGCTCTCTTTACAGCTTCAACTTCTTCTGGTTCCATTTCTCGATTTTCATTTTTAGCAAAGAGAGAAAGGTGAAGAATATAATTAGAAAAGTCTTTAAT
>JBCDHL010000245.1:0-4268 GCA_038750095.1 Chlamydiota bacterium | reverse complement strand
TTTGAAAAAATTTGTGCTTACAGCAACAGTCATGTGTTCGACGATAGCAGTCATTGCAGAGGAACCAAAAAGTTTATATAAAGACTATGGGTTTGAGCAAGAACGCATGGTGATTGATCGTGGCGAAATTTTTATTGTCTCGAGTTTCGACATTGAAGATCGTCTTACTGTTTACGATTTCTTGGGGAATAGACTATGGGAGACCCCTTTCCATGCTAAAATCACTTCTTGGCAGGTTTTGGGCGACATTATTATCGTTTTCTCAAAAAGCAGAGCAGGGCATAAAACTTACTTGACTTGTCTTGATAGAGTGACTGGTCGCTTGGTCTGGCAGCGTCCGTAAGAGTGCCTATACCGCTCTTATAAACCACGAATGATTTTGGTTTCTAAAACTCAAGTTATGAGACTTTTTGCTTCTCTTTGCCCCTTTGCCTTCAAAAACATTTTCAAGAATTGTCTCTAAGTTGTTTTTTTAATGCAAAGCGGCAAAAGAGGCAATGGTGGAAAGATTAATTGAATTTTGTGAAATCAGAAATTATCTACAGCCCTGCGCAGAGAAAGAGAGATCGGGTCTAAATAAGAGAAAAAGTGTCAAAAAAAAGCCGGCTGATGCCGGCTTTGAATAAAAAAATGTACCTAGTAATTACGTGGTGTGTTCTAGGAAGTCGCAAATTTCAGGTACGTTAATTTCGATCGGCCACGCAAGTTGGTCTACTTGCGGCATCGCCAAGAGCTGACCGGAGAGATTTGGGGTGTCAACAGAAAGATACGAAGGCACTTCACGCATCGTGTTTTCTGATGACTCAACGATCGCTTTCATTTTACGAGACTTTTCTTTAATGGAAATTACTTGACCAGGCTTCACTATGTATGAACGAATATCTACCTTCTTGCCGTCAACGAGGACGTGTCCATGAGAAACTAGCTGATGTGCACCAAAAATTGTGCTAGCAAATTTCAGGCGGTAAACGATGTTATCAAGTCGACATTCAAGCATTTCAACGAGATGCTGAGGTGTATTACCTTTCATCTTCACTGCTTTTTTGTAGTAGTTGATCAACTGCTTTTCGCTGATCATCCCATAGACAGCTTTAAGTTTTTGCTTTTCTTCGAGTTGTAAACCATAGTCGGATTTTTTACGGCGACGTGCACCATGCACACCTGGAGGATTAGGTTTGTGGATCAACGGATTGCGAGCACGCCCAAAAATATTCACTCCAAAGCGACGAGCGATGCGATTTTTCTTTCCTGTGTAACGAGCCATTAGTTCTCCTTAAGACATACGTTGAGCTTCTAAATGTAAATATTATGAACAGATTATCACACAGTGATCGTTTTATTGCAAGCTAGAAGTTGAGCCTATTCTCCTTTTGAGTTGATCTTAGACCTACCGTGTTTCAAAATTCCAAATTTTGAGTCATCATGAGCATATCTTCAGCACGCGAACCTATATACTGAATGAAATTGGAAATAATCAATTAGTAAAATAAAACTTTATTTCAATATACCAAAAAATGTGCTATATCTGGAATTTAGGCCATAGGCCTTTAATTGATCATTATATACTGATAAAACAATTAGTTAGGCGTTGGTTTTTTATGGACGAATCACCACCACCCACAATCCATGATAATACGGATGAGTTTCGAAAAAATCAGTTGCACAAAGAAAAATACTCCACTCTTAGCCGGGCGTTTGAGCTCTTTACAGACGAAAAAGAAAGGCTTGAAAATGCTTATGATTCTTTAAAAGAAGAGTTTACATCGGTTCACTACGAGCTTGAAGCAACCAACAAAAAACTCAACAGAAAGCTTAAAGAGCTGGGTGTTTTGACCTTTTATCTAGAGTCGATCCTCAGCAATCTTAGCCAGGGAATCCTATTTGTTGATCTCAATGGTGACGTTACGACTTATAATACCGCCGCTCAACAGGCTCTTCATGTTGAGGGTAATTCAGTCATCTATACCCCATTTTGGCACCACTTCTCTGATGATCTATTTGGGTTTTCCATGCGCGAGGCCTTGGCAGCAAGGAGCGTGCCTGCCTCATCTTCTGCAGTCATTGAAGCAAGCAATGAACCCAATCGATATTTGGAAGTTAACTCTACTTTTGTGAATGAAGAGTCTAAAAAAGTGGAGAGCAACCTTGAAGAGATCCCCACAAAAAAACTTGAAGGTGTTCTTGTACTTTTTCGTGATGTGACAGATATTCGCAGTTTGCAGTTGATAGCTAGTAGAAATGATCGCATGAAAGAGCTAGGGGGGATGGCCGCATTGGTTGCCCACGAAATCCGTAATCCTCTTGGAGGCATCAAAGGCTTTGCCTCGCTTCTTCGGCGTGATCTTCAGGAGGGGTCGCGTCAAGCGGAAATGGCGGCCAATATTATAAAGGGTGCTGACGATTTAAATAATTTTGTCACAAATGTTCTCAACTACTCTCGTCCAGTAGCTCCAAAATTTGAGCATTACGATGTTGTTTCTTTGTTGAAGGAGGTAAAAAAACATTTTGATGCGGATGTTAATCGTCGAAAAGAGAAGGTTAAGGTAAAAATAGACACAAGTGTCGATCGGTTGCTATTAAATATCGACCCGAAAATTATAAACTCTTCTCTCATCAACTTGCTTTATAACGCTCGTGATGCAATGCCTGATGGAGGAACGATTAATTTAAGCCTCGAGACCTTTAAAAACCTTGCTGCCATACGGGTTACTGATCAAGGATGTGGGATTTCGCAGGAAAACCTAGAGAAGATTTTCACTCCTTTATTTACCACAAAACCTGAAGGTAACGGTTTTGGGCTCGCTGAAGTGCATAAAGATATCCAGGCTCATTTTGGGGTGATTGAAGTGGAGTCGAAGGTTGGAGAGGGAACTACCTTTATTATTACCCTTCCTCTTATTGATAAGACTGAAGAAAAACAGAAGAATAGGTAGTACTATGACTTTAGAAAAAATACTTGTTGTTGATGATGAAGAACTTCTTAGAGATTTCGTTGCTGAAACGTTAAAACGTCAGTATTTAGACGTTACCACTGCCGAAGACGGAACGAAGGCGCTTAGGTTAATCAAAGAGAATACGTATGATCTCGTTTTTACCGATATGAAAATGCCAGATATGACGGGACTCGACCTGATGCAACAGGCCAAAGAGATCTCTCCAAACTCTTTATTTGTCATTGTAACTGGGTTTGCAAGTATTGAAAATGCTGTCGACGCAATGCGTTTCGGAGCATTCAATTACCTCGTCAAGCCTTTTTCTCCTGACACCATAGAAGCCGTTGTAGAGAAGGCGAGAGAGCACAGGCAACTTGTGCAGGAAAATCACTATCTACGAGAACAGGTCTCTCAGCAGACTGCGGCAGTTGGAAAAGACTTTATTGCAGAAAGTCCAGCAATGAAAATGATACTTCAAGATGTGCAAACCGTTGCACAGAGTAATGCTAACGTCTTTATTACGGGAGAGTCAGGCGTAGGTAAAGAGGTGATTGCCTCAGCAATTCACTCCCATTCCCAACGTACAGACCGACCATTTATTAAAGTGAACTGCGCTGCAATACCTGAGACACTGGTAGAATCAGAGTTTTTCGGACACGAGAAGGGTGCGTTTACAGGAGCCCACGCAAGAAGAAATGGAAGATTTGAGTTAGCTAACACAGGGACACTTCTTTTAGACGAAATCACTGAAGTTCCTATCATGCTGCAAGCTAAATTGCTAAGAGTCATTCAAGAGCAAGAGTTTGAGAGGATAGGTGGGAGTAAGCCGATCAAAGTAGATGTTAGGATCGTTTCCACCTCCAACAGGAATATTAGTCAAGCTATCGAAGAGAAAGTCCTCAGGGAAGACCTCTACTATAGACTCAATGTTGTCCCTATCCAAGTACCTCCTCTTCGAGGGAGAGTAGAGGATATCATTCCATTAGCGAAGTTTTTCGTCGAAAAATTTTGTATAGAAAGTCATTTCAAAACCAAGGTATTGGCGAAAAATGCAGAAGATAAACTTCTTCACTACCATTGGCCTGGAAACGTACGTGAGCTTGCTAATATCATTGAAAGAGCTGTTGTCATGTGCCCACATGAGAAAATTCCGGCCGAAGCTATCATGATTGATTCGCTCACAAAAGCGACGCCACCAGATCGGCGATGCAACGGTTGTGGTGTTCCAGTGGGGACAACTCTCAAAGAACTAGAAAAACGGTTGATTATTGAAACCCTAGAAGCGCAAAATCAAAATAGAACAAAAGCAGCTGAAATGTTGGATATAAGTGTTAG
>JBCDHL010000244.1:0-4276 GCA_038750095.1 Chlamydiota bacterium | reverse complement strand
AGCCAAGATAGTTTGCATTTAAGGTTGGGTTCTTCTGCAGGATAAAAATCAATGCAGACGTCTTTTGCTATATAAGTCGTCACTTCTCTAGAGGCTTCGGGATGTTTTAAAACATACCTTTGTAAACCGGCCTTGAGTAGGACCCTTTGAACAAGAGGTTGATTGAAAGCGGTCTCAAACATGAGCTTTGCTTCTTGAAAGATTGTGTCACGTTCCTTCACTTTTATCAGCACGGCTATGAGAGTTCTACCGTTATGCTCTGCAGAGGCTACAAGTGTATTCATAGCATCCGAAGTCCACCCTGTTTTAACACCGATCGCTTTATTATAGTAGTTCTTACCCTTCCGCAATAGGCGATTTGTTTGGATAAGAGTTGAGGCTGACTGTTTGTTGGTTTTTGGACGGGTATATCTTACTGTTTTTACAATTTCTCTAAAATCAGGGGACTTCATTGCTTCTTTGGTAATGAGCGCCATATCATACGCTGTTGTTAGGTGTTTAGGGTGATGTAAGCCATGTGGGTTGCAAAATTTTGTTTGTGAGCAGCCTAACTCTACGAGATGGTTGTTCAGGTCTGTCATGAAATTTGAGACACTTCCCCCGATGAATTGAGCGATAACATTGGAGGCATCATTACCCGAAGAAATAAGCATTCCATAAAGCAAATCACGTAGTGAAAGCTGCTCATTGCGCTTGATTCCAATATGTGTTGCCCCAGGTTCCAGCCAATGAGCTGGAAGTGTATAATTGGAACGCTTTTTTGCCTCTTTAGCCACAGAGGCTACTGCGTCATGTTCAGCTTCGATCAATGTATCCAATTTGTCGTGATAAACATGAAGGGTATACAGGGCTGTTGCTACTTTAGTAATACTGGCCGGGTAGTGTTGTGTGTGTGCATTTTTCTCAAAGAGGACATCTCCGGTATTTGCATTGATTAGAATAGCAGATTCAGCACTGATGTTTAAGTCTAGCGAATTGGCTGTTATGGGAAAAAGAAAAAAAAGCAGAAATATGGCCGACCAAATCTTCAATTTGTTTGCTAAGACTATAAATTTAAGCATAACAATTCCGTGTTAAATTCCTCTATTCTACACAATTTTATTCCCTGGAGCAACATATACTGAATTAACTTGGAAATTACACTTGATAGTCAGAGATTTTTGCTTCTCACAAAGTATGGAGATCGGAGGTATACCGAATTAACTTCAAGAATCGGTATATACTCCTTCCGTTTCAAGGACACCCAAATCTACTAAATTCAAAGCTCCCGCTATTGAATTAGTAGATTTGGGTGTCCTTGAAACGGAAGGAGTATATATCGATCGTGTTTGAAAATTTGGGCATGGTTCAAGAAGGTGTATTATTGGCCCACGTCTTGCTTATTAATTCATGTGTGAGGAAAAAACGAGGATGTTATGGATAATTTGTCGTTACTTGAATTGTGTTATCAAAAATATTGTAAGGACTTAAGTGCTTGGTTACCAGAGGATATTATCGATGTTAACTTGGAGCTACTCTGGGATATGGATCTTGTTCAGTACCTAGATGAAAGTCGTCATGACCCTGCTCTGACGAGGTATTTCCATGTTATAGAAACTGAAGAGAAGATAACGCTTGTGAATGATGACTTCGTCGTATGGATCGTTCCCGATATTACCGATAACCTTCCTAAGACATTTACATTGATAGCTCTTAATCAACCAAAACATCCTAAACTAGAGCTTGCTTTTACGACCTCAGGAGTTTACAACACCTCAAAACTTGTTTTGAGAGTCTTGGAAAAGTTTCTTATGGAAATTCAAGAAAATGAAAAGATCATTTCGAATATTGGAAGTGAGTACTAACCAAGATATTTTCTTAATGATAAGATGTTTCTACCATCCACGTAATCATAGTCGACATGATCCATCATATTTATGATGAAATAGATGCCATACCCGCCTAACGCTGAATTTTCACAAATTTTCCCCTCTCTTGTCTCATCTTCAGGATTAAATCGCTTGAGGGCTTTGAGAGGATTGAAAGCAATTCCATCATCTTCAATGACAATTAATAATGTTCCCAGTTCCTCTTTTTTGCAGTAGATCGAGATTGTTCCAGGTTGATTTGGATATCCATGGCTGATGATATTGACTAGAGCTTCTTCTCCGGCTAGCTCGATTTTGGAGATGAGTGTGTTGCTAAAGCCAATAAGGGTTGCACTCTCTTTAATGTACGTAAGCATTTCGTACAGGTGTTCAAGTTTTGCTGGGAATTCAAGAGGTTTATCTTGATGGCTTACTTTACCAACTTTCGTTGACATACTCCACAATCTTCCTGGCTAAGGCTCTGTTTAACGGGGTTTTCACAGCATCACGTGCAGCATCAATATCATTGAGTTGCCCGAGTGAAAAAATGTTTACCCCATTTCTGCTAGAGTAGTAGTCATGATCGAAGTCCTTGTTTGAAGAGAGTATCACTGGCCCCATTACAATCTTTCCAGAACAGGCCTCAATCACCTTGACTTCAACAATAGCAGTAATTCTAGTTTCAGTGGGAACGATGCAATCTGTGACTCGATCCCTCTTATCGCGATCATAGCGAAAGCCTATATTTTGATCACGTAAATCCAATAAATTAATTGATAAAATTAAAGATCCACAATGATTGGTATAACTTAAACCGCTGTTCGCTTCTATCTCTTTGATGATGGCGCTAGTAAGTGCTCCATCTATGTCACCACAAACGTAAGGTACAGATATTGTGTCGTATGTATCAGGAATGGACCCTTGACCCAGGCGGTATCCACATCCAGTGAAGAGTATGCAAAAAAAAGAAAGCGCCAGAAGTTGGTAAACGAAAAGCGCTGTTCTATTATAAGTCTTTAATATCAAATTCACTGGCATCGAAAGCACCATCGTCAATTAACTCTTGAAGTTCACTTGCCTCTTCTGTGGCAATTTCTTCAATTCTTGATAAAATGGACGGACAAATTCGGTAAAGTCTTCTTCTACAACACTTTGAGATAGATGTTTCGGGAAATCGTCTTACTGCATTTTCATAGTAAATTGTTGAAGCTTTCGGCTTTCCCTTACGTTCATAAAATTGTCCTGTCTCGAAAAGACCACGAGCATAAACTTCTTTAATGTGATTGACCTCATATTGTGCTTGCTGCAGTCTTTCATCTCTGGGGTAATCCATTTCAAATTTCCTAACATTTACTTCTGCTAATGCAATAAGGTCTGGGTTTTGGAACTCGAATTTACTTTGGTCCAGGTAAATTTTTGTAATATTAAGGTAAGCTTGTGGCGCAAGTTCGTTTTTGTTGAAACGGCGTATTAACATTTGGTAGGAGTCGATGGCACCTCGAAAATCTCCCATTTTCCACATCAAACAGCCTTTATAAAAAAGGGCCTGGGCCGCTAAATCACTACTTGGTAAAGCTGCGACAACTTCATCATAAATATCGAGAGCCTCTTCGTAAGCGGAAAGCCACTTTGGGAACTGCTTTGTTCCAAAAGGTCTTCTTCTGGCTCCCCCCCGAAATTGTTCGGCTATAGAAAATTTGTATTGAATAACTTCTTGGAAAAATTTAGGATCATTTTTTACTTTCAAATAGTTGTTAAATGCTTCATTTGCAAGATCATATTCTTTTATCTGGTAGTAAGCAACCCCTGCAAAATAGTAGGCGTCTGCTCCGTATGGTGAGTCTGGAAATTCGATAGCAACGATATTAAATTGTTTGGCTGCTTCGTTCCAATTTTTTGCTTCAAAAGCTTCTACACCAAAGTTGTAGTGATCCTTTCCAGACATCGTTGCGGTTTCGTTAGCATTTGCTGGGTGCCCGCCTTTCGATGTATAGGCTGCTTCCAAGGAGATAAATGAACAAAGAGCTAAGAGTGTGATAAGGCAGCAGAAGGATTTTTTCATAATAATTCTCATAGGTTTCACAGTATATTGATTGTGTTTCAAAGTTTGTGATTTTCGCCTCGATAGGATCAAATCTTTTATCACAATCGGTGTAAATTACGTTTATTCAATTGAGTTCGCCTGATTATACATAAGTTAAGACATTTTTACCTAGACCCAAATTTTGAATCGAAAGGAGTATAGAGTTTTTTGCTAAAGATTGATGTGATATGCTATTGGCAAATAGACATATTATTAATCGTTATATACTGAATGGAATTGGAAATTACGCTTCATAGTCATTCTTTTTGCCTCTGACTTTGTGTTCGATCTTGGTAACTTGTCTAATTTACCTGCGATCTCCACACTTCGTCAGAAGTAAAAATCT
>JBCDHL010000243.1:0-4285 GCA_038750095.1 Chlamydiota bacterium | reverse complement strand
TCTCTCTGTAGATGAGTTCAGAAAATGTACAAAGTCGAGTTGAAAGAAAGTGATCTCTCATGCTGCAATTTAACAACCTTGCCAAACATTTTGGTGATCAAACAATTTTTGAAAACGTAACCTTCACAATCAATAAGGGCGAAAAATGTGGTCTCGTTGGGCGAAATGGTTCCGGTAAAACGACTCTATTTCGATTAATCATCGGCGAAGAGGAAAGTGATGCAGGGGATGTCAACCTTCCGAAGCACTACTCGATTGGATACCTCGATCAGCACATCACATTTAGTGAAAGTACTATTATCGCTGAAGCAGCTCTTGGATTACCCGAGCAGGAAAAAGAAGCTCTGTACAAAGCAGAAGCCATTTTATTTGGCTTGGGATTCAACCAAGAGAATCTATCCCAACATCCGAATGAACTTTCAGGTGGTTATCATTTGCGGTTACACCTTGCCAAGGTTCTCCTCTCCGACCCCGACTGTTTACTGCTCGATGAACCAACAAACTACTTAGATATCATCTCAATTCGCTGGCTGCAAAAATTTCTGAAGTCATGGCGAAAAGAGCTGATCATCATCTCCCACGATCGAGAGTTTATGGATAGCGTCACGACACACACTCTCGCCATTCATAGAAAAAAAGTACAAAAGATACGGGGGGGTACCGAAGATATCTTTAAGCAAATTCTCCAAGAAGAAGAGGTGCATGAACGTACCCGTCAAAAACTAGACCAAAAAAAAGCACATCTCGACTCATTCATCAAAAGATTTGGCGCAAAAGCAACAAAAGCGAAACAAGCGCAATCCAAAGCAAAAGCCTTAGATAAATTGCCTACCTTAGAAAAGTTGGCTCTTATCGATGACCTCGACTTTTCCTTTGATTATTCCGACTTCCCAGGCAAACAAATGGCGTGTCTCCGTGAAGTCTATTTTTCATACGAAGAGCCCACTCCCAATGAAGCCCACTTAATCAATGACCTCAACCTCGAAATCAGTGCCGATGACTGCATCGCCATCGTCGGAAAAAACGGACGCGGTAAGTCGACGATCATGAAAATGATCTCCAAAGAGCTCTCTCCCCTTAAGGGTTCGATCAAAAGTGCTGATAAAATAAAAATTGGCTATTTCGGACAGACAAACATCGACCGCCTCAACTCAAGCCATACCGTAGAACAAGAGATTTCTCTAGCCAATCCCACATTAAATCTGGGCCAAGTACGTAACCTTTGCGGAGTCATGATGTTCAGCGGTGACGCAGCAAAAAAACAGATATCCGTTCTTTCCGGTGGGGAGCGCAGTAGAGTATTACTGGGGAAAATTTTGGCGACACCATGTAATCTCCTCCTTCTCGACGAACCCTCGCATCACCTTGATATGGAATCAATTGAAGCGCTCCTTACTGCGATCGAGCTATTCCCAGGTACCGTTATTATCGTCACACATAGCGAAATGATCCTGAAGCAACTTCCCCTGACAAAACTCATCGTTTGCGGTCACCAATCTCAAAACGTCATCATCGGAAACTACCTAGACTTCCTCAATAAAGGTGGCTGGAATGATGGTGATGTGGTACAAGGAAAAATGAAAGGAGGCAAGGCGATGTCACGTCAAGAGTATCGACAGCGTTCCGCTGAGATTATCCAGGAGCGTTCGAAAGTGTTAAGTCCCCTGCAAAAGCAAATGGTTGCTATTGAGAGTAAAATCGAAAACCTTGAACGTCAGCTGGATGCTGACAACGACCTGTTGATTGAAGCCTCTGAGGCTGAACAAGGAGACCTTATCAGAACATACTCTAAAAATATCGCAACACATCAACATCAGATTGAGGAGCTCTTCACCGAGCTAGAGTCGTTATCGAACCAAATCGAATTGAAAAAACATACCTTTGAACAACAACTTGAAGACTTGAAAGAGCAACTTTCGTAACTTTTCCTTAATCAGCCTTTCCCGCAACTTGTCGAATTCTAGAAGTTCCTCGCAAGAGAAATTTTTTGATGACCATATTCCAGACGATCAGTCCGATCAAGCAAGGATAAAAGACCTGCATGCATGGAGAAATAACAGCAGCAATGACATCAAAACCTGTCAGAGAGAAGAGGTAAACAACGACAGAAGTGACAAGGATCGATGCTCCCCTGGATAATTTCCCATCAAAGAAATTCTTTTCCAAAAAGTCAGCATAAACCAGTGTCAACGCAATCGAAGTTGTTAGACAAGCCAAAGCGACAGCTAAAGAACCTGTAAAAGCAAACTTTGCTGGTAGGTAAGTGTCAACGACTGTTGCGAGCAGTGATTCTTTTGGTAACCCATTCAAAAGGTGACCACTTGACGCCGATAACGCAATCAAACCTGTGTAAACTGTGCCCAAAAGCAAAATTCCCACGATCGAAGAACCAAATGCGATCTTTACAGGACAATCTCCCTTCCTCGCGTTTGTACTGATGATATCGATAATCGCGGACGCAAAGAAGAAAGAGGCAATCAAATCTTGGGTCTGATACCCCTCCGTCAGAGCAAACCAAAAAGCACCAGAAGCAGTCATATCTCCAGAAGAGTAACCTGGAGAGGCTTCGATACCAAGGTATATTACCGCAGCAAGCGACAAAAGTAAGACCGGTGTTAAGACATACCCCAAAATATCCAAAGCAGCACTCTTTCTGTAGGAGATGATACAAACAATCACACAATAAACCAAGCTATAGAGCCAAAGCGGCAAATCGAATAAATAATTCTCCACATTCGCAAAACTCAGAACCACACAACGAGGCCCAGAACCGAAAGGAATCCATGCGGTCAACAAAGCAAAAGCAAAGATGAATCCCCCCTTTTCCCCCAAAACACGGAAAAATTTTGTGTAATCCCCTTCATAAGAAACCATTGTAATGATCCCTAAAAAAGGAAGAAGTACCCCAGTAATCATAAATCCGACTGAACCCCAAACCCAGTGTTCCTCCCCATAAAATCCAATAGATAGAGGAAAAATTAGGTTACCAGAGCCAAAAAACATTGCAAATAGCGCAAAACCAATGGCTAATCTGTAAGATTTACTAGACAATGAGTGTATCATAAGTAATATCCCGGGTTTAAGGTTTACACCTTAGATATGGTGAATTGGATCCAATCGATCCATTTTTGCACAATTGGGGAATTAATTGCAAAAAGTCTCAAAAAATACATTTACCAATACCCAGAACAGTTTTTGATGAGAGCGCTATAATATCCTGATGATCCTATAAAAAATATTTATAGACTGAACTTAACGGCTTCTCTTATTAAATTTACGCCATAATTGCAAGCCTGATAAAGCGAAGTCAATGACATCATCGACCGGTTCACTAGATGATGAAGAATTTTGAGTTCTACAGCTTTGTTTATCTTCGAAAGAATTTGAGATATCATGAATGACTCGTTGCAAGGAATTAGCACCGGAGCTTACCTTTGACAACATCTCATTAATTAACTGGTCGTCAGCATTACCAGAAAATAGTTTTGATGCCCCCAAACCGAAAGCGCCACCCGCGATGGCTCCAATTAGAAGGCCGATGTATAACTCGCGGTGATCTTTCTCCGAAAATTGATCGATCTCTTCTTTAACATGCCCAATAGTATCTTTGACCTTATCGGTCCACTCTGTAGCTTTGCCTTCTAAGCTATCAATATTTTTGTTCATGGAACCCAAATAGTCTTCAACGGTATCACGGTACTCATCGATTTTTTCAGATATGTCCCGTTTAACTTCTGACCCTTTTTTCGTAGACAGCAATAACGAAGAGAGTCCTAAAATAACTCCGCCAAGAACAACTCCAGCGATTACATCACCCTGACCTGAATTTCTACGTCCCATCTGAAGATCTCCTTTCCTTCATTGATACCCATAAATCGACACCCATGAGTGCAAATCGCACGAAGTCACTAACCCTCAACTCATCATCAGAAGGGATTGGCTTCTGATCCAGTGAGTATTGGTGATCACGATAGCGACATGACTGTACTTCTAAGCCTTTTCCAACGTTGGCAATAGCGCCTAGTAGCGGGTCAAAATACTTCATTTTCTTGTGGACGTCCGTAGTGACACCATTCGCCTCACGGACTAAGCTTGTGAGTTCATTGATCAGTTCTACAACCTCCACGCGAAACGACTTAAAGATAGCGATGATCACGCAAAACATCACGGTTGTTAAAACGATCAATACAATAAACGAAATCAAAAAAATTAATAGAATTACTTCAAGAGTTGTCATCGAATCATCCCTGTTTCTTAGTTTAATCCTAACAAAAGCTTTATTTAT
>JBCDHL010000242.1:0-4298 GCA_038750095.1 Chlamydiota bacterium | reverse complement strand
TCGTAATAGGAAACAAAGTACTCGACTGCATTGTTTGGGAAAAATGTTTTGAATTCTTGGTAGAGCTGCGCCGCTAATGTTTTGTTGTGAGCAAGGATAAGCGTTGGCCGTTGTACTTTTTGGATGATATTCGCCATGGTAAAGGTTTTACCAGATCCAGTCACCCCCAGCAGGACCTGAGACCTTCTTCCATTGGTTACCCCATCGCTTAATTTTTCAATTGCCTGCGGTTGATCCCCACATGGTTGGTACTCTGTGACTAACTCAAACACTAAAATCCTCTGATTGCTCTAAACGTTTAGTTTACTGATTATAAAGAATTAAGGTCAATGGGTAGCTTTTCTAAAACATTATTAATGTTTCTACCCAGATCAATTTCCAATTTCATTCAGTATACATCGATAATGGCTCTTCCTTGCTAGAAAAGGGGCTTCTCTAGTAAAATGTTAATGACATCATCACCTATTTAAATTTAAGAGTTATCATGTTTGGTTTCCTGAAAAAAATATTTGGTTCAGCACAAGATCGTCAAGTTCGTAGTTATTTCAATACCGTTAAAGAGATCAATATTGCTGAAGAAAAACTACAGAGTTTGAGCGATGAAGAGGTTAAAGCTAAAACTTCTGAGTTCAAAGAAAGGCTTGCAAATGGCGAGTCTTTAGATAGCTTGTTACCTGAGGCTTACGCCGTTGTCAAGAACTGTTGCCGCCGTCTTTCAGGAACAGAAGTTCACGTTTCGGGATACGACCAAAAATGGGACATGGTACCTTACGACTGTCAGTTGGTCGGGGGGATTGCCATGCATAATGGTTCTATTGCAGAAATGCAGACTGGGGAAGGTAAAACTCTTACAGCGGTTCTTCCACTCTACCTAAATGCATTAACTGGGGAGCCTGTTCATTTAGTCACAGTGAACGATTACTTGGCAAGTCGTGACTGTCAGTGGGTCGGTACAGTTCTTCGTTGGCTTGGTTTGACGACTGGTGCATTAACTAATGATGTTCCCTTAGAAGAGCGTGCCGAGATCTACAAACGTGATGTCGTTTATGGTACTGCTTCGGAATTTGGATTCGACTACCTACGCGACAACTCAATGGCATCATCGAAAGATCAACAGGTTCAAGGTGGACACTACTTTGCCATCATCGATGAAGTCGACAGTATTTTGATTGACGAAGCAAGAACTCCTCTCATCATCTCCGGGCCGGCACCTGAAAGTCGTCAAATGTATAGCGAACTAAAATCTAGTGTTGGTGCTCTCGTCAGAAAACAGCGCGATTATAGCAATAAACTAGCTACAGATGCCTTCAAAGTACTTAAACCTGCCATTGCAGAGAGTGAGCAAGAGGGAGAGGTTCCGCAAAAGAGTAAAGCAGAAAAAGAAAAAATTGACGAGGCCCTGCGGAATATGTGGCTTGTCGGTAAAGGGACGCCGCGGAATAATATTTTAATGCGCGTCAAGGAAAATCCCGACATGCGCGCTGCTCTTGATAAATGGGACCTCTATTACTACTCCGATCAGAATAAGCAAGAACGTAAAGAAGTTCTTAGCCAGCTCTACTTAACGATTGATGAACGCAGCAGTGATTACGAACTGACCGACAAAGGGATTGAGTCCTGGAACAGCTCTACCGGTGAAGATCATAACTTTACCGACGACTTCATCATGCTAGATATAAGTGAAGAATACCTTAAGATTGATAGTGATTCATCTCTCGACGATAATGCTAAAGTTGAGGCAAAACTTAAAGTCCAAGAAGAGGACGCTGAAAGAAAAGAGCGCGCTCATAACCTTCGTCAGATGCTTCGTGCCCACTTGATGATGGATAAAGATGTCGACTACATCATTCAAGAGGGAAAAATTGTCATCATTGACGAACACACAGGTCGTCCCCAACCAGGAAGACGTTTTTCTGATGGATTGCACCAAGCAATCGAAGCAAAAGAGGGTGTAGAAATTCAAAAAGAAACCCAGACATACGCAACCATCACGCTGCAAAACTATTTCCGTATGTATGACAAGCTATCTGGAATGACGGGAACGGCAACTACAGAAGCGGGTGAGTTTAAGCAAATCTATAAACTCGATGTCCTCGAAATTCCTACGCACAGACCTTGTGTACGTAAAGACCTAAATGACGAAATTTACATGACAGAACGCGAAAAGTATAGCGCGATTCTCAATAAAGTTAAAGAGATTCATGGGCAAGGGCGGCCAATATTAATCGGTACAGATTCTGTGCAAGCCTCTGAAAAACTATCTAGAGTGTTTAAACAGTCCGGGCTTCCACATAATGTTCTTAATGCGAAACATCACGAGCAAGAAGCAGAAATCATCGCAAACGCTGGGCAGCGAGGTGCGATCACAATTGCTACCAATATGGCAGGTCGTGGAACGGATATTAAGCTAGGTGATGGTGTTGCGGATCTCGGCGGCCTCTATGTGATGGGAACTACGAGGCACCAATCGAGACGAATTGATAGGCAGCTTCGCGGTCGTTGTGCTCGACAAGGCGATCCAGGTAACTCGCAATTTTATGTCTCGTTTGAAGATTCGCTTCTTCGGCTATTTGCTTCACCTCGAATGACAGGTGTATTACAGAAATTTCGACCACCAAAAGGAGAATCTATTTCTGCAGGTTTTTTGAATCGTTCCATAGAGACAGCGCAGAAACGTGTGGAACAACGCAATTACACCATCCGTAAGCATACACTTGAATATGATGATGTGATGAACAAACAGCGTCAAGAGATGTATAGTTTTAGAAATGAAGTTCTTCACTCAGAAGATATGAAACCTATCTGTGAAGAGATTCTGAATACAGTATGTGATCAGGCCGCTGAAAATTATTTTGTTAACCGCAGTGAAGAAGGTGGGTGGGATCCTGAAGGTTACCGCGAGTGGTTAATGAGACATTTTCCGATTTCTTTTGAAGAAGGTTTTTTTGATGACGATACATCTGATATAGAAGAGTTAGAAGCGAAAGCCTCTGAGAAGATTCTCGAAGCATTCCATCAGAAGATCGGAGTTGAGCAACAAAAAATTAAAGTACCCGAAGATAAAGAAGGGTTCAAACCACCTCAACATCATATCAATGAAGCGATTCGTGATTTGATGACTCGTAAAATGGACCAGCGTTGGCAAGAGCACCTGCTACGTATGGATCACTTGAGGAATGATGTCAATCTTAGAACTGTAGGACAACGCGACCCTCTTATGGAATTTAAGCACGAAGCCTTTGAGTATTTCGATCAATTTGGTCGTAATTTACGAAATGATGTGGCCAATACGCTTTTCCGTTTTGAAATGATGCCTACAGATCGTGTCTCTTTACAGCAGCTGCTAACGACTCTTCAGCTCGAACGTACTAGGTCGTTGACTGGCGAAATGTTAGGGCAACAAGAAAGGCTGCCTGAAGCGGTAGCTGCACAAGCACCGGCAGCCCCTGGAGGGGGAGCTGAGGCACCTGCTCCTGCACGCAAGGAAAAGATCGAGCCGATCGTTGCGGACCCTAAGGTAAAGCGTAACGATCCCTGTCCATGTGGTAGTGGTCAAAAATACAAGAAATGTTGCGGAGCTAAAGAAGGTGAGTAGCTTTCTACTCACCAAATCTAAGCTTACAAAGTTATCCTGGTGAAAACTCTGCATGACCAAATGGGTCATGCTTCAGCGCAAAACGAGGAATCGTTTTTCCTTTAGTTTATTCTATATCGCTTAGGGGGAATAAGGAAATTCTATATCGCAATTGTAGGTAGAAGAAGCAGGGTCAATGGGAATACATGGAATATTCACTTTTACTGTCGCATAGGAATCACTTTTGATTACGACAGCATTATTACCCAAGGGCTCTACTTCAAACTTTTGTCTATCAATAAAAATTATAGGTCCATATAGACCGAATCCCCTAAGGGTCTTATCATTAATTTTTATTTGCCAAACCAACTGACCTTCTTTATCTATTTCAATAAGTTCAATTGATAACTTATACTTCATTTGATCCATTTCTTTTTTGCTGATCGATAAAGATACTTTTTTTTTGGTAGAGCCAACAATTATTGCACCCTCACTAATTTTTGGTTCCTCATAACTAATTGTAATCATTTTATTAGTTTCGACTCCTGCCGAATATGTCACTTTATTAATCATAAATCCTCCTATGTGGATAAAATTGAATTAAATTTCTCAAAACATGACAATTCTATAGTTTCGGTAGTTTAATTGCTAGATATTTTCTACTTTTTGTTAGGGCAAAATAGAAACTTCCGGTTTTCTCCAATTTAGAAATTTCCGGTTTGGT
>JBCDHL010000241.1:0-4311 GCA_038750095.1 Chlamydiota bacterium | reverse complement strand
GGCCAGCGTGATCGCAAGATGCCGGAATATCTTCTTCCAGAGAGTGGTTGATCATTTTTTCGCCTGCCCTAAAAATTGTTTCCATTTTCTTTCTTCCGAACCCATGGAGTTCAAAATCAGCCGTCTCTATTCCTAAACCTGAGAGAATCGATAAAGCAAAAAGATGGGGATCTGAAATCTGCTTCACAGCGAGTTCTCCAATCAAATAACTAAACAGCTTCACTAACCCATTTTTTCCCTCTAACCAATAGATAAAATAAACAAATTTGTTTTTAAATTTTTTGGGGAGCAGTTCATCCATTATCTTTGTAGAAATTTTATCAAGATATGTATACATCGCTTTATCGAGTTCACTTTTGAGATTACTCTCGTTCAGCTGAACACTTCGCTCGGGCATTCCAGGAGGAAGATATCTTTTGCTTCTATACCACCCCAACCTCAGAATAAAAGCGTCATTAGAATTGCATTTTTGGCTTTTCAGACACTCATCACATGCTTGTAAACGTTCAATCGATTTCGAAACTGAACGTAAGATCACATCTGTTAATGATGTTCCTTTATTTTTTTCTTCCACTTTTGGTTTCAATTTCATACATAGTTGCAGTAACACATGTTCGAAGTTTAAAATTGGAGATACATTTTCTTTACAGAGAAGAGAATGAGTGAAATTTGTCGTCACGTGCCAATAAAGCCTCTCCATCGTTTTGAAAGCACCTGAATCTATCATCTTCTGCCGGTAATCTGTACGCCTATTCAATTGATAGTTAATGTATCGATATGGAAGCCACATGGTGAACATGAAGGATTGTTCAGCAAGTCTTGGAAGCCCAATCATCTGACCACAAACAAGCTTTGGAAAAAGTCCATCAACAAGTAAAGCCGTGTCCTTACAGAAATTTGTGTATGTAGAGTCTTCACCGAGCCTCAGCATCATTTCCTTAATTTCCCTTTCCTTCACCTGCTGATTAATCGTTTTCAATTCTTCAGGAGAAAAAAACTCATGATCCGATACGAGTTGAGAGACTTTATTAGCTACGCGCCTACCGGTCACACAAGTATAGTCAATAGGAGCACACTTTCCCAAGTATCTTCCAAATTCTTCATAATCACCAAAACTCTTTTCGGGCCTAATCACTTTGTTAATGAGGAATAATCCTAAATCAGTTATTATATTGCCGACAAATCGGTATGCTTTGAAATGAGCCCTCACCATCCAGACGCGCAGATTTACAGAATTTTCGGTGGGGAGCTGATTAATTATGGATTTTGATTTCTCACATTTGTAAAATTCTTTTTTTTCACAATTCTCTGTCCCTGAGTATTTCTGGTCTATCCTCATAGTGATCACCCTGATTGATCGTTATAAAATTTTATTGGTAATACTTCAGTTCTACAAACCTTTTTTTATCATGGATCACAGATCAGTATAAACTTTATTTTACAATTTTGTGAGGTGGGGACGATCCAAATAATCCAAAATTTTATTTTATATATAATTACGAAAATCTTATCGTCCCGATACACAAGACTGTACTGAATGATATTTTACATGGGGGAAGACGCATGACGATAGAGGAGACTTTGCTAACTCCAAAGTAGTATTTTGTACTTGATTTATACCGATCGCTATAAACAGAACAAACAATTAAAAAACCATACAGGGAAACAAACATTTGATTATTTAATAAATATCTATACCGATCGCGATTCATAATTTGGAATTTTGAAACATGATCGGTATATACCAAATTAACTTCAAGAATCGGTTTTATTTTAATGTCAGTAAACACCACTCATCAAAACATAGAACCCACCATTCAAGGTTTTAGAGCTCCAGAACAAGCTTTTCCACCTGATTTTTATCCTAAGATGACAACCTCATTAGGTTTAGAACCACATGAGGTAGAAGACTTCGATCTAAAAGATAAAGACGCATTCAATCAATGGCTAGATGAAAGGCTTGAGTTCCTTGCCGAAGATTTACTCATTGGAAAAGAGACTTTATTCCATTTAAAAAAAGAAGCTTTATCCCCTTTAAATGAAGAAAAGCTCGAAGAGTTTTGCAGTTTCCTAGAAAAAAAACAGAAGAAGTACGGACCCCATGGGGACTTTCGACACATCATGAAAGAAGCCAGAAGCCATTATAAAAAGTTAACCGGTCGCCAATCGATAAATAGTGTGAATGAACATACTATCAAAAAAGCGTACCGACTTTCCTTAAAGAACCTCAATAAAGCAGAGAAAATTCATGTTGAAGGAGGGACCTCTTTTCAATTTCATTATGACAAATCCCCAAAGGTTCAAGAAGAATTTAGAACCCAACATTTCTTAACTGCAGTCAAGAATGGTAAACTTGAAATTATAGCATGGAGTGGTCGCACAAATACAGCAGAACACACAACTGATGTTGTAAATGATGAAGGACTTTCGCATGAAGAAGAGAGACCGAAAGACCCAGCTCATCTAGGAGCAGGCACCTTCGGAGTGGCACAAAAGGTGCTAGACTTCACATCAGGTAAAACTCTTGCTATAAAAATAGCTTTCCCAAAAAAAGGAAGTGGCGAAACAAAAGAAAGAGCTTATGCTGATATCCGAAGAGAAAACGAAGTGATTAATGACCTTAGTAATGGATATCAAGGGAGAGGTATACAAAAAAAATATCATTATGAATTCGATTTCATGACAAAAATTGATGGGCGCCCTTTCCAACTAATTGGTCTACTAGGCCCTTTTTATAACGTAGGAGATCTAACAGCAATTGTGGACGGCCCCATAACTGATAAGGGATTTCCCGGTAGTGAAGGATTAATGGATATGGTGCTTCAATTATTTGAAGGCGGTCAAAGGATCCACAATAAAGGTTACATCCATGGTGATATTAAACACGCCAATATTTTTATCAATCACAAATCAATCGAAAAGAATAAAGGCTGGGAAGCCTTCATATCAGATTACGGAGGGGCAAAAAAGATCAGGGAACATATAGATTCAGGCGATAAAAATAATTTCTTTGGCAGCACTTTCACAGAAGGAAACTTCACTGAAACAGATGTTCAAAAATCCGAAGAAGCTTTTCAAAACATTAAAAAAGCTAAGCTAAAGCAGGAAGAGGTCAACAAAAATAACGAAGAACGCTGGGTAGAGCTACAACAGAAAAGGGATGTGTTTGCGATTGCATCATCAGCTTGTTATCTTTTATCAGGTGAAAAACCATACCACTTGGATGAAGAAGTCGATGGTCAATATTTTGATTTTATGAGGTCTGGTTTTGTTGTACCTGACGCTTCGAATGGTTTAGTGGAAGATGTGGAAGATAATATGAGAAGTGTTTGTGGTGACGAGGTTACAGATATTCTAATCAAAGCTCTTAACGAGGACCCAGACGAACGCCCGAGCTCCAATCAAATTGTTGACGTCCTTAAATCTATCATTCGACCTGCTTCGAAACTAGAAAAATAGCACCACTTCCCTATACTCAAAGAAGTTCTATTACGAAGGTCGCTTTTTAGCGCTTTGGGACCGACGGAATCAGTGGCTCTGAAACATTTTTGGGAATCATCGAAGTCGCTAGAGACTCCTTTCCATCTTTCACCTGTATGATCCAGACAGTTTTTACTGGTACGTGATGATCAGCTGAATAGGAAATAGTACCTGTAACTCCCTGAAAATCTCTAATTTCTTCTAAGGTTTTCTTAACACTTTTTGAATCAATTTTTGGCGATCTCTTAAATACCTCTAAGAGTAGATTTGCTGCATCATAACCTAATGCTGAAAAAGCATTGCTTGGAGGTTTTCCATATGCCCGCTCATAATCAGCTCTGAATTCCTTGGCCTTTTTATTTTCTGAATCGTTAGAAAGCCAAGCATGTGTTGTGAACCAAACATTTGTCGTGGGTTCTTTTCCACTTTTCATTAGATTGGGGGTGTCAAAACCATCACCGCCAAGGATAGGTAAAGGGATGTCAGACTTTCTAATAGATGCAATGGTCTTCCCTATGCAATTCGGCAATCCTGCCAAGTAAATGAACGAAGGCTGTTCCTTGAGCCCTTTTATCCTCTCAGCTATTGACCTAAGATCGCAACCTCCATCAAATGTTTCGTCAAACAATACTTGTCCGCCTAAGTTTTCAAAACTCTTACGAAAATATTTAGGCAACATCCTTGTATATTCAGAAGTAGAGTCTGCTACAATTGCTACTTTGCTTCCAAACTTTTCAAACGCAAATTCGGCAGCAGCTGCTGCTTGTGCGTTATCCCCAAATGGAGTTAAAAATACGTAAGGACCAACAACTTCAGGAAGTGAAGGGTCAG
>JBCDHL010000240.1:0-4327 GCA_038750095.1 Chlamydiota bacterium | reverse complement strand
GTTAATAAAACATTGTAGCGTATTAACAAATATTTGTTAATGAAAGATGAGATCTTTTCCATCTATTGACAAGAACAGGTTTTTACATATAATTTTAGACTGTTTTTTAAGCGTCGACTTCCTCCAGAAAATGAACAAAGTCGATTACAATACAGGAGTTGCGCAAGCACTATGTCAAAAAAAATAGCGATAATCGGCTCAACAGGATCGATAGGAACTAGTACGATAGAAGTTGTCAGAAACTTGGGACAAGAAAACGTGCAAATTGTTGCTCTTGCGGCGGGCTCCAATATAGAACTTCTCGAAGAGCAGGCAAGAGAGTTTCACCCCGAACTGATTGCTGTTTATGACGAGCAGAAAGCTGCTGAACTTAAGCGAAGACTTCCAAACATGACAGTTATTCCAGGGCTTGAGGGGATTCGTGCTGCAGCATCCATCACTTCGTCTAATCTAGTTATTTCTTCAATGGTGGGAACTTTAGGGTTAATACCAACAGTCGAAGCCATTCGCTCAAAAAAAGATGTAGCCCTTGCCAACAAAGAAGCTCTCGTTTCTGGTGGCGCTCTTGTTATGAAACTTTCCAAGGATCATGGTGTAAACATCCTGCCGATAGATAGTGAACACAGTGCCATCTTTCAGTGTTTACAGGGAAACGATAAAGCATCTGTTAGCAGGATCGTCCTCACCTCATCAGGGGGTCCTTTTCGTAATTACTCTTTAACACAACTTGAATCTATTAATGTAGAAGATGCTCTCAATCACCCCACCTGGCAAATGGGACCAAAAGTGACCATCGATTCTTCCACACTCATGAACAAAGGACTAGAGGTAATAGAGGCTCGCTGGCTTTTTGACATGCCGATTGAAAATATTGATGTTGTCATCCACCCACAGAGCATCATCCACAGTATGGTGGAGTATATGGATGGCTCTATGCTCGCACAAATGAGTAGGCCAACCATGCTCGTTCCCATTCAGTATGCGATCACTCATCCCAACCGTTCAAAGGGGCTGATTGAGCCCTTTGACTTTATAAAACATAATACCATTGAATTCTATCAGCCAGATGTAGAAAAATTTCGCTGCCTGCAATTAGCGTTTGATTCCATCCAAGAGGGGAAAAGTATGCCTTGTTACATGAATGCAGCGAATGAAGTTCTTGTCGATAGATTTCTTCAAAAACAAATTTCTTGGAAAGATATTTCTACAAAACTTGATGGACTGATGTCATCTCACAACAAGCAGCCTGTTGACGAAATCGATGACATTTTAAACATCGACGCTATAGGAAGGGCTGAAGCCTCCAATGCCTGAATCTATTGCCTCAGTCTGGTTTGGCAATGCGAGTATTTCCTTTCATCTTTCAAGCCAATCTGGCATAATGAATACTTATTAAGTCATGTATGATATTAATAGGGATCCATCATTATGATTACTAGCTTCTTATACATTATCCTTGCTCTCATCGCATTGAGTTTCCTCATTTTTATTCACGAACTAGGCCACTACTGGATGGCTAGGCGTGTAGGTATGAGAGTAGAAACATTCTCAATAGGATTCGGTAAACCTATCTATACCTGGGAACGTGATGGTGTAAAGTGGCAAATTGGATGGCTCTTCTTCGGTGGCTTTGTCAAAATCGCAGGGCATGAACCCAATGAGGAAAGAGATCCCTATGAAATTTCAGACGGTTTTTTTGGAAAGAGCCCATGGGACCGTATTAAGGTGGCTTTAGCAGGACCGGTCGTGAACATTTTCTTTGCGATGCTATTATTTTTTGCTCTTTGGTTGATGGGCGGACGCGAGAAAAACTTCTCCGAATTCACCCCTAAAATTGGGTGGGTAGACACTAATTCGGATCTCTACACTAAAGGAGTACGGCCAGGTGATGAAATCGTAGCATATGGAGACCATGACTACCAAGGCTTCAAAGATCATATTTTCTCACCAATGACCGCATCAGAAGATACTATTGAGGTACACGTTAATAAGGTCGACTACAAAGCTGGAACAAAGATACCGGAAAAAGTTGATGTAAGAGTTTATTCTCATCCCAATAGCAATGTCGAGGGTGTTAAAACCGTTGGTGTAACACAGTCTGCAAGTTATATAATCTATGATCCTCCTACTGGGCAAAAAGATGATCCTCTTATAGAGGGGGCTCCCATGTTCGGTAGTGGGATACAGTTCGGCGATAGGCTGCTTTGGGTCGATGGATACACCGTTTACTCACTCAAACAACTTAACCATATTCTAAATGACGATCGCGTTCTGTTGACAATTTCTAGAAATGGACAGCAAATTCTTCGAAGAGTTCCGAGGGTGAAAGTTCTCGAACTTCGCCTTGAACCAGACTACAGGGAAGAACTAACAGACTGGCAGTATGATGCGGGACTTGAGAAGATAAAGCTTAGACAGTTGTATACGATTCCCTACAATCTCGATAATGAAAATATTGTGGAGTCCCGTGTAAACTTCATCGATCAGGATGGAGAGAAAGAGGCTTTTCCCGATATAGCTTATTCAGGAATTGAACAACAACTTGAGCCTGGTGATCGTATTCTTGCCATCAACAACCAGCCGATCGAACACCCCTCACAGTTAATCGACAAGATTCAAGATCGGCAAGTCAACATTATTGTTGAGCGTGGTGGTGACTTTTCAAAAATGATTGAGTGGGATAATGCTGATGCAGAATTCGATGAGCAGGTCAACTGGTCGAACCTGGATAAATTAGCCAGCAGTATCGGTACTGGCCAGTCCAATGAGCAATTGGGTCGTTTAGTTCTGTTGAAAACAGTTACACCAAAGAAACTCGCAGAAATTCCTCTTCCTCCAGAGAAGCAGGCTATGCTCGAAAGTAGTCTTCAAAAAAAACGTAAGATGATTGAAGAAATCGATGATCCAGTCGAAAGGGCCAATGCCTTAAATATGCTCGAAAATCAAGAGAATCAACTGATGCTTGGACTTGTCCTTCAGGATCGAAAAATTCAATACAATCCAGTTCCTACAGAGGTGTTCAACAATATTCTCCAAGAAATGTGGCGTACACTTACAGCTTTGTTCACCGGTACGTTGAATCCTAAATGGATGAGTGGACCGGTCGGTATCATTGACATGGTTCATAATCACTCGATGGTTAGTATTCGTGAGTCTCTATTCTGGGTGGGACTAATTAGCTTGAACTTGGGAATATTAAACTTGTTACCCATTCCTGTTCTGGATGGTGGGACCATCGTTTTCAGTCTATATGAAATCGTTACTCGTAGACGCATCCACCCAAAAACTCTGGAAAAGTTGATTATTCCTTTCGCGTTGTTGCTGATTGGATTTCTTATCTTCCTTACCTACAACGATATCATGAGAATATTCACCCGGCTTTGGGGTGGATAAATAAATTTTCATTTTGATTGGGTAATGTGGGCTTGACTCAAAATTTGGGAATTTGGCTTTGAAAAAGCCAAATTTTGAAATCCGTTCGGTATATATTCTTTGATAGGGAAATTTAAATTTTTGGATTTTCTTCCATATAACTTTTCATCGCTTCTTTGAGTTTCCCATCTGAAAACTGTTCCAAATATTCTTCATCGCTATAATTTTTTGCCATAGGATCTCCTCTGATACAATCAACACAGATCTCTGCGATTTTTAATCCTCGTTCGCATACTTCTTCTTCACCGGGGTACCACTCCTCAAATCTATTGGCTGTGGCTTCAATCCCATTCATCAAGCCCATATGCCCTGAGTAGTAATTGTGAAGTTGATAATACGCTGTGCTGGCCCAGTCGTGAGGATCCTTGGGAGAATGGGGATCATAAAGCTCTGAAGAACCATCTGGGTGATATAATATGTAGTTATCCTCACGATCCTCTCTTGAGTTGATTATACCAATTGTACCTAAGTCGTTTCCTATCTCTTCTAGTTCTAAAAGTATAATAATCATTTTATCGAAATCTGGTTGACTCTCAGATTTTTTAAATTGTCTATCCAATTTTACTCTAGCGTCTAGTTCCCAATTTTCTTTTGAAATGATGCTTGGTATTCTCGAGCTGGCAGTCGTTGGATTGTTTAGGTTTGATTTTTTCGAAGTTTTGGCCCTTTTGCTAAAATTTGTGACCATCTCTTCAGTTAATTTGTAAACTTCTTTTGCTTTTTTTGCTTCAGGTGTACTTAGAGGGTAGGGGTTAAATTTTCCTATCATTTTTGATTTTAATGTAACGCTTTGTAAGAGAACCTCGCCGGCAGTTTTGTTCGTTTTCAATGTATTATTCTCTTTTCCTCCATTTAGATAGGATTGAGAAGTTGGACGATGCTGCCCTGTTCCGCC
>JBCDHL010000239.1:0-4346 GCA_038750095.1 Chlamydiota bacterium | reverse complement strand
TTCGGCTCGCAAGCTCGGCCTTGACACCTTGCTCTTTACCTCTTAAATCTCATCCCATAATTGGGTTAATAAGGAAAAATAAATCAGAAGAGTGTAACCTATGTTAGTGAATCAAGTGTTACCTATGTCAGCGTTCGTACATAGTTCACAAAACAAGTTGAGCAATGGGTCGCAATTAGCTAACATTGGAAGCTAGCGCCATTTCCCTCTCTTCGATCAACTCTGTTTCCGAAGCTTTAATTTTCTCCTCAAGGAAATCATTCCATGCAACTCCTTCAACAATCGAAACATTCCCATTAGCGTCGGTTCGACATGGAAATGAAAAGATAAGGTTCCCTTCAATACTGTAGGGGTTACTATCACTACATAAACCTACCGAAAACCTGTCGTCTTCTGAGGTGGGAGTAACAATCGACTTGATGGTATCGATCGCTGCACTTGCAGCAGAGGCTGCAGAGGATTTTCCTCGTGCTTTAATAATTGCTGCTCCTCGTTTTTGAACAGTTGGTATGAAATCCTCATTAAACCAGTTCTGATCATCAATCACTTCTTGTGCTGCCTTTCCATTAATTTTTGCATTCACATAATCGGGAACCTGTGTCGAAGAGTGATTTCCCCATATGGTCAAATTCTTGATATCATTGACAGTCACTCCTGCCTTTTGAGCAAGCTGTGCCTTCGCACGATTTTGGTCTAAACGAGTCATAGCGAAGAAATTACCTCGAGGAATGTCAGGTGCATGCGTCATGGCGATGAGTGCGTTTGTATTACATGGATTTCCTACAACAAGAACTTTAACATTCCGATCAGCTGCATCATTCAATGCTTTTCCTTGTCCGATAAAAATTTTTCCATTCTCTGTTAGCAGATCGCCACGTTCCATACCTGGGCCTCTTGGTTTCGCTCCAACCAGCAAGGCATAGTTCACTCCTTCGAAAACATGATTAGGGTCACTACCAATACGCACTTCTTTCAGTAAGGGAAACGCACAGTCGTCAAGTTCCATTTTGACTCCTTCCAAAGCTTGCATTGCCTCTGGGATCTCCAAGATATGAAGAGCTATAGGTTGGTCATCACCCAGCATTTCTCCTAAAGCAATGCGAAATAGTAAGCTATAAGCAATTTGTCCTGCTCCACCTGTCACTGCAATTCTAATAATTTCTTTACTCATTGATTCCTCCTAAAGGTACCTTTATATCGATATTAAACTTAGTCATCCTCCGCCAAATAATCAACATTTTTCGGTATACCTTCCCATTAATTAGGAAAAACAATATAATCTCCTTACTATTAGTCATTACATATACATCAATATGCTGGAAGTTTTACAAGAAAACACACTAAATATTACCGAAATATACAAGAGCGTCCAGGGAGAAACCCATCTTTTTGGGCTGCCTACAATATTTATACGGACGGCTGCCTGTAATTTACGCTGTTCATGGTGCGATACTCCCTACTCCTTTGGGCGAGGTACCCCCGTGAAAATATCGGATATAATCAGTGAAATCAAGAGTTCCGGACTCAAGCATGTGTGTGTAACCGGTGGAGAACCCCTTCTTCAAAAGCAAATTTTTTCTTTATTAACAAACTTATGTAACGAAGACTACAAGGTAAGCCTAGAAACTGGCGGTTCACTAGATACATCACTCGTTGACGAAAGAGTCATCACTATATTGGACATTAAATGCCCAGGTAGTGAAATGGAGAAAAAAAATTATTGGCAAAATCTTGAACAATTACGTGATCATGACGAGGTAAAATTCGTTCTTCTTCATCGAGCTGATTATGATTATGCAAAAGATGTGATGCTCCGATATGAATTAGGAAAAATGAAGCACCCTCCCCTATTATCACCTGTCCATGGAGAACTTAACCCCCAAGAACTAGTGGAATGGATTCTTGAGGATGGCCTGAATGTTCGTCTCAACTTACAAATGCATAAATACATCTGGGATCCTCAAAAACAAGGGGTTTAGCTTCAATGGTTGATCGAGCAATCATTTTATTGAGTGGTGGCCTCGACTGTACGGTCGCCTTAGCTTGGGCTCTTAACAAGAGGCAAAACTGTTTTTGTTTGAGTTTTGACTATGCGCAGAAGCACAATATTGAGCTAGAAGCAGCCAAAAAGGTTTGCGCCTACTATGGATTAAAACAGCAAGTGATTCACATCGATCCGCATTGTTTCGCAGGAAGTTCTTTGGTAGAAAGAGAGTTGGAGGTGCCAAAGGGGCGGTCAGAAAACGATATTATATCGTCTGGTATTCAGAGCACCTATGTACCTGCACGAAACACTTTGTTCATGAGTTATGCGATGGGTTATGCTGAAATACTAAATGCCAAAGCAATTTATGTCGGATTTAATAAAATGGACAGAGGTGGCTACCCTGACTGTCTGCCAGCTTTTGTCGAAGCTTTCCAATCAGTGATCAACGTAGCAACCAAACAGTCTGTAGAAAGTACGCCACCAACGATTATTTCACCACTACTTGATCTTGACAAACGAGAAATCGTTGCTCTAGGGATAGATTTAGGAGCGCCACTTGAACTCACACATAGTTGTTACTCACCAACATCTGTAGGACTCCCCTGCTCTCTTTGCGATGCGTGCCGACTACGAGATGATGCTTTCGCTCATGCCAGAAAAACCATGAGTTGATGATCCATACCTTTCCGTACCTCGAATAAGGAACTGTGTTCGATTACTTTTTCGATCGTTTCGCCGTCGACATCCCTCCACTCAGCTGCTAATTCACGAAATACCCACAAAACAAGTTCTTTCAGTGAATAAGTGAGGTCAGGCTTATAAAAATATGAGATAACTTTTTCTTCACAATACGAAAACTTTGACTTCACTACCTTATCTACGAAAATAATAGAAGCCTCAATCTCTGGGAGAATCCATCGCAGAATAGATTCACCATCGCAGTATGTTGAAGAAAGGAACTTTAGGGTTTTGTCAAAAATTTGAGGATCTTCAGATACCTGTTCTAAACGGTCCATTACCTCGTAGTCATATGCAAAACCATTTTTCTGCCACAGCCAGGGAGTAACATATGTTTTGATGACATACTCCAAACTGGACCGGGCGATTTCCTTACAGTCCGTCATTTTGAGTGCTGAGCAGCTTTCTTCTATCCATTTGATTTTTGTTTCTTGTGGAGTACGTTTTAACTCCAGGTGCATAATTGGTGAAAGATCAACAAAACTCTCCAAGCCATATTCCTGAAGGTGAACATAATGCTTTAAAAGAAGGTCTTTCGAAAGTAGACAGCAAATTAAAGCCTTATAGTCTATTGTCTGACAAAGAATAAGTTCTTGGCTGCGGAATGCGGTTTCAAAAGCGCTTCGAATCTCTTCTGCGTGGCCCTGTCCTAGTCCTCTGGTTAGAACAACCTCATCCCAATCACATTCTAGCACATCTTTTATAGATGTTATCCCACTTTGATTTGCAGCATTAAGAGTTGTTCCATCTATGCTTAGATATTCTAGTGGCAGACTCAATACAAAAGAAGGCATGGAAGAGGAAAACTCGGGACCAAGATTTAGTTCGGTTTGCTGAGTAGGTGTTACAGGATATTTTTTTGAGAGGACTTCTACTTTTTCAATACTCTGATAGTTAGTTTCCTCTTCATCTCCTAATTTTCTGATCGTTGAGGGGTCAACATTTTCAAGATTGTAGATATCTTCTAGGCCATGCGAATAGGCATTTTCAGCAGGCAAATTATTTTTTGGTTTTGGATTGATCGGCTGCTGGACCAAAGTTGTTGCACCCTCTACCAGAGTTTCGAGCTCAGGACTAACAAATTGATTTAACTGCTTTTTGAGTGATTTTAATAAGACCATATTTCCATCTACTATTCGTCTCGATTTTTTGACATGTTGAAAACACTGTTCACTTTAACAAAAGCACAGTTTTTCGCCAATTTATATACCGATCGTGCAGCTGCTCCCGTGAAAAAATAAATTGAATGAGTTTTTGTCGGATTTATATCAATTTCACCCGTGTCTCTGTTGCTCCGTTTCCCCGCGTTTTTCTCATTTTAAGACTGCAGTATATTTGAACCATATCCAAGGATCCTTGTAATTTGAACATAGTTTAGGTGCTTTTACAGATACTCTACCACACCTAATTATTTTTTAATTTAAAAATTTACGATGTTAATTGCATTGTCGTCATATATTGAAGCTTCTTTATTTTTTGGGGTGAATGTAGACTTATAATTTTCATCATTATATTTTTTATCAGCAACCTCGACGACTTGATTGTATATATGCTTTGAGGTGGATACCTTTTTATCTTCTTTTGCTTCAATTGTCCACCTTTCAAGAGTCTTACAACTTTC
>JBCDHL010000238.1:0-4351 GCA_038750095.1 Chlamydiota bacterium | reverse complement strand
CCCCGCCACCTTCAGCCGACAACACCACCCCCCACTACGAAATGAAAAAACGTCGTCTAAACAGGAGAAGCAAAACAAATCGACAGAATAGAGACACTGCGTTTAATATTCGCAATCTACTTGTTACAGATGACTGCGCCTTTCCTCTACAAGACGAAAACAAAACCCATGTCAGTCCATCTAGAAATTCCCAAGCTGTACAACATCGCCCACCTTTGCCTCTCCCCTCGGTATGTACATTTCTTTTTTCTGCCCACTTGTTTTTAAACATTACCGTTTCCGTTTTCATAATTCTCCTCCCACGCTACTTACATAGACATACATCCCAATTTCTTTTTCCAGGAACATCCTTCACTAACAAATTATAGTCATGGGCAAGCACCGACTATGCAGCATGATGGAAGGTTAATAAATTCCCATGTTCCCGACTCCACTGAACAAATATCAACCCCCTCAGAAGTATTAAACTATCCACATATCTCTACTCCGGTTCAAGCTGCCCTTTCCACTGTTGACGAAACACTACAAATAAACGATACTGAAATTCAAACCAACCTCATTCCCCTTCACAATTCATTGTCTGAAAGGAATGTGGATTCAGCATTGATTGCCGTTCCTGAAGAACGAACTCCTGTCTTCTTTCAGAATGTGTGTCTTTCCGAGCAGATTAAATATGCACAACAATTCCTAAACATCCTCCAAAAGAAATTTTCCAAAAGAATGATGCTTGGTCTGATATCCCTCTATGGGAAAGTACGAATGACTTTGCAACAGTATGAACATATGGGTGTTGTTCTCGAAGATTTGGAGTGTAATGATTCTTTACCAAGTCACTCTACGATCCGACAGTCCTTCCTTCCCTATCTTGTCAATGACATCTTGGTGAGGTCTCACAATTTATCTTTACCTGCGACAAAGGTAAACGACCAAATCACTCCTTCAACTGTTAAGAAACAAGTAATGGTTATTAAGCCTTCTTCATGGGCCATGATGGATCTGAAGACACTTCATATCACGGAAGACCTATTCTGTACAGATTACTGTTCCTGCTATCAGAATGGACTATCTGTGTCTACAATAGAGAGAGCAGCGATAATTCGGGACCCACAAAATTCGTATAATAGGTGTCAATCGTTGTGGATAGATAGTTCTGGTTATCCAACCCAAGCTATCGAGGGAGATTCGATATCATTTACTATTGGTGAACTCCCTTCTCCACCAAATGCCAACCTTATCCTAGATTGTATACAGCCTCATGGAGAACGGAAAGACCATTACGTCGTTAAATGTCAATTTAGATCCGTATTTCTCATAGAACCATCCACATACCAAAGCTCGGATCAATCTTGTTTGTCATCGGCTGAAAAACTCGTTTATTCTTACCTTCAAAATTACGTTACTACACCTACTGCTGACATTGATAGTAATCACGACGTTTCATTATGTCCAGGCGATGTATGTGCCCTCCTACGGTTTCCTATGATTAGTGTGAGCTCTGATCCCATTGTAATTGCGGTTTACATAAGCAGGTTTTGGAGATCAAGGACAGTAGGTAGGACAAATGCTTTGTTGTTCTTTCAGGTCTCAAACAAAAATCGCACAGTTAGGTATCTCCAGAATTTTACAACTTCTGGTGTCCCTAGTCTTTCTAATAGGTATTGTCAGAACGATTCTTCTAGCAATCCTCAAAAATGTCTCACAACAGGATCTTTCCAATCAAGGGTCAAGTATTATATCTATCGCTTTCTCTTATACTGCGACGACTTTCAGGCTAGATCACTAATGTTTCCTAAAGGATCATTGGGCGGTTGCTATATGATACCGCTCGGTCTCTCATTACGTTTCCGTCGTAGCAACTTATCAGTTCGAACTATCAGCCTTACTCCGAATGGTGTATCTACAAACTTCATTCTTGATTCAATAATTGATGACCTAGAAGACGCTGCAAAAAGGGGTATAGAGTCGATCGATTGCTATGGTAATAAATGTATTATATTCATTGAAGTAGTTGGGTTTGTTGCAGACTACCCAGCTTCGTCATCAATTACCGACGTTATGTCGCACTCGGCAAATTCGCCTTGCACGCACTGCACCTTTCGTATTTTAGATGGTCCAGAAAGTGATTTGTTTTCTTTATACGCACATAGTTCCCATATACATAGTGCCAATACATCATTTTCTAGAGGTTGGGAAAAGACAAGAGCATTGCGATTATCAAATATTAACGAATTGGACGCAAACATTTTAGGAATGAATAACGGAGGGTTTGGCGAAGTCGATAAAGCAGGATTATGGCCTTTACTGAAGCTGGGTGAAGCTTTACTCAGTGTCGACGACAACGAAACATGCAGTCAAGAAAGCCCAATTCCGTATACACTCTTCGATGCATACAGTCGAAACGTAATCGCACCAGACCATCTCATAACTGGACTCATAACAAACTTAATAGAATGTACCTTTGATGAACTGGGAAAACAGAAGAGTGTTCTACAGAGACTTTAAATATCTATCTGTAAAGCGATGAGAACAGTTGAAGTCGAAGGAAAAAGCTCTCTTTATAATGCAAAGACTAAAAAGGTCTACAATCTTACTATGTCAACGAAATATAGTATTTTATTGATACTTCCATCATGTATTAGATCGATTGGGCTAGAGGAGGAGTTACAATGCTTTCCACTAATCATTATACTACAAAGCCTAGTAGCTTTACTCTTTTGGTGGCCTTCTCTAACGGTAGATGGAGTGAAATCTATGAACATGGTGCACGGAAGTGAAAAAGAGGAATATTATCAGAAGATCTTCAAGCTTTCAGTAGATTATGTCAACACTGTGAGGAAACTTTGCAAAAAGAATCAAATTATGAAGATGCATATTGACAAGCCGAACGTCCACAGACTTCTCGAACTTACTATACATACAATACCGCTCTTTTCCCATGCCCTTTTTATTTCCGAGATGGTATTCGAAGGGGCACATCAACCGCTAAAATTCTCAGTTTCACGATCTTCCAACCCTAATGCGCACATGTATGCTACTCAACTCATACTTATTAGAGATTGGCTTTCACGTATTGCACACACCTTTTATATTATTCAATCTTCCGACAATAAAAGACAACAAAATTCATGGAAAAGCATCTTCTCTCTATTCGGCGGTACCATTGCGAACAAAATAGATTGGGATGCTGAGGATCTAAAGGAATTAAAATTGAAATGTCAAGAGTGTTTACGTAGTAGTATATCTGGATGTGTGTTTAATCGCATAAAGAAGTGGTACGGAACTGGGATAGATTGCTGGGGGGATGAAGGTAAATGGGTTGCGAATACCAGACATGCAAATCTAAATCTTCTAATTTCGATACGTCGGGAGAATTGACTGATGACGACTTTAACAATATTTTTAAAAGAGATCTTATCCAACTAACAGATAGAGAAGACATAAAATCTTTCTCTAAAGCGCTTTTTTATAGAAATAGCTCTGGAGCAGCTCTCCCTCGATATAAACATCATGTCTTAAATATAGGTGATGCTGATCAAGCATTAATTGACATGGATCTATCTAGCTCACGAATATTAGAACCATCAAATAATGGAAAAGGAACTTGTAAATTCTTACGTATTGAAGCGATGGGAGGATGGGACTGCAATTCAGTCTGGGCAGCGGTATCAATATTTCAACCAATATCAACCAATAATGATAATTCATATAAACTCCATAAATTTTGTGATCATAGGTAAGCTGTTCAAAAAATTTAATCACCTTAATTGAAAATAATACATCAAACTAATCTAACATATCAGTCATTATCAGTCTTTACTATAGTTATTCATTTTTTCCTCTTGCTTCTACCGTTAGAAAAGCTACATATTTGCACGCTTGTGGAAAACAGAAAGGATGCAGTATTAATCTTTCCTCAGGAGAGATTGTTCATTCAACAAATGCAAACAATGGTGGTCTCTACTATGTACTTGGCCGCGAACAGGGATATCCACCACGAAGCTCCTAGATAAAAATGCTAGTGAAAGATTAAGTTACTCATAAATTCATTTTTCTTCTGAAATTATTTTTATTATTCAAGAAACAATTACTCAAGATGGTCATTAATTTGGATTTTGTTCGTTATAGTATTTCTAATAAGTTCCATGAATTTCAGCAATTCGGCACTTCAACTCACTGGCTAAAGTGAATACTACGCTATATGCTGATTTAATTGTGATAACACTGTTTTTTGTTCAACATTTTTCTTTTTCCAAAACTTTAATTTTACACTCGACAGTTTCTTTTGTCATATTTCAAATAAAGTTCTTGTGTCATAACTTTTCTTGTATTGATCATAATCCCTTATTTTATG
>JBCDHL010000237.1:0-4362 GCA_038750095.1 Chlamydiota bacterium | reverse complement strand
TTAACAAGATGAACAGGATCGCCTTCGGCGACAGGATAATAATCTCGGAAGCAGAGACAAACTTGCTCTCAAGTTTTTAATAAAAAATTTTATCCTGTCGCCGAAGGCGATACTGTTCATCTTGTTAAATAACTTATTGAGTCTAATCTTAAGTCGTCTTGCCCTTCGACATGAAAAATTGTCCAGTACAGAGAACTTTGGGTGAGGAAAAAATATATGTCGTGATTATTTATTGATTGGCCAGGACATGTTACGTAAAACATGAAGCTTGTTCTCGACAGACTCGAAGTACTGATCCACAAATAAAAGCTTGTTGCGTATACGTTTTCCATCAGGGGTGTATCGGCCCAAGTAATGAAAGAATTCTCCAAATAGATAACGGTAAATGAGCAGTTGATGAGCTAAACCAGAAACCACCTCTTTAGCTTTTTCACTATCGAGCGTATCATCTTTTGAGGTGCGTTGTACTTGAGCAAGAAAGTCCTGTAGATATGCTTTCAGGTCGTTCATGTCCAGTTCTATATCATGTTCATGACGGCGTGTCTCACGATTTTTCACCCAACTCTCAATTTCTTGGATAAGGTGTTTGAACTTATTCATTCGATTCAAATGATTGCGGTCGTCACTCCCACCAACAATTCCCATATGGATTGCGAAAAGCTCATGAAATAAGGGGATTTCTTGCAACACATGATGTTTCCAGTCTGCACGAAGAACTTTGGAAAAGAGTTTTCCAGCGTACTCAACAGCATGTGGATTAAAAGAGCCTAGCTCATTTAACTCCTCCAGATGTTCCAAAACATGTTCTGCACGTGTTCTCGTCATACTATGTGAAGTTAATGGTTGACCCATTTCATGTAATAGACGCTGAATATCGGGAATTATTCGTAACCTTTTTCCTTCGCCTTTACTAGGTCCTTTTTCTATAGACTCTTCAATTTTTTCAAAAAGGTTCTCAAGGTTTTCAACTTCATATTCGATATTCAACAATTTCTTGGTCTGATCTGGTTCAGGGCCAACAATCCATTCGGTGAATCCCCAACGGGAACGAACATATGGATTTGGGTCTGTACGTAACAAAAACTCGCGGTATTTAGCGATCGTCGAACCGAGGGTGAGAATTTCTCCTCTATAGCCTTTCATCACTTCTTTGATCATCTTCTTTCCAGAAGAATCTTTCATGTAACGAATGGTTTTCTTTTTTAAGACCCGACTTTGATGAAAAAGCGCTTCTTTTAGAGAGTTTAAATACTTTTCAAAAATTTCTATTGTCTGTTCTGAAGTTAATGCATAACTCAGAGAACGGATCAGTTCTTGTATTGGTATCACATCATTCTTCTGGTTATGCTTCCAGAGTTTCACGTAGTAATAAACAGTTTTGAATTTTTCTTTAATGCTATCATCGAGGGTATTTAGTACCTGAAACCCTCTAAGCTTTTTCATAATATAGCGAACTTTTTCATCAAGGCTGATGTATTCCGCCAGTCGACGAGCATACTTTCGGTGATGAATTCTCAAATACTTTTCCGTTTGTACAAGGTTACCCATTAGAGATCTGTCAATAACGGGGGAGACAAAGCCCAAAAATTTTCGAAAAAATGTCCATTTTCCTTGCTTAGCTTCTTGTCCTAACCGAAAAGTCGCAAGTTGACTTTCAACTCGTTTCAGTGCCCAAACAAGATCTTCGATAGAATGTAAAATTGTATCTTTGATTGAGTCTAAGACTAAAGATAATTCGGCGTTCCATTGTTCGATCCCTATTTGGTCGAGTTGTTGAAATAATTCTTTTACACAACCTTCTAACACTTCTTCGTATTCCCAACATGCCTGGTTGATGGACTGCGCTACCTCTTTCCATGTATCGGGTGGCAAGGAATCATCTGATGATTGATTGACCTGTCGAAGTTTTTTACCGAAACCTTCTGTAGCATCAGAAAGTTTTAACTTTAAAGCTCTTGAGGGAGGAATAACCGGTGAACCGGAAGATATTTGAGGTACAGAAGCCAATAAAGCATTTCCGAGATCCGCTTCTTTTTCTTGTAAGTATTTCTGTAGTTGCTCAACAAGTGTCTTATCCAGTGCAACAATTCTCTGGAAATCAATGGGTTGCCATGACATATAACGCGCTCCTAAAAGTCAACGCAGAACGTAGATATGCTCATTCTAACAAATTAGATTTTTATGGAGCAAAAGGAAACCTCTGTTTTTTACAATTTTATGATTCAGTTGAGATTATTCCGAATTGTACCGATGGTGTTTCAAAATTTGGAATTTTGAATCACGTAGATTATAAAAATAGAAGTTGTACTTTTTTTTAATAGTTACTAGAGAGTTTATTTTCTTAAATCACTGCTTACCAGCGGTCTTTAGGTATTGTTCAGTTGGCATGTTTCGGCATAGATAAGCCTTGCATCACCTCGGTGATCCGTTTATACTGAGGTTAACTCTAACAAGGAACATTATGCAAAAGGGACAACACTTAGAAATTACCTGCCAATCTTGTCAAAGTCCGGTACCGTTTTCCATCTTTTCTTTGGATGAACAAGGAAAAGTTATCGAATGTCAAGGTTGTGGAAAAAAATACGCTTTTAATGATGAAACATTGTTGCGGCAGCTCAAGAAGTTTGAGCGTTTATGCCAACAAATTCATGAATCAGAGGAAATATTGGGAAGTACATCGGTTGGAATTGACGTTGGGAATCAGCATGTAACGATTCCTTTTAAGCTACTGTTGACACGTTTGAACTCAAGTTTAGATCTGACGATAGGTGATCAACCCTGTAAGATTGTTTTCCGTATCGAGCCAAGACAAGATGTGACCCCAACCCTTCTAAAAAAGTAAGTGAAAGGAGCTAACAAGAATGAGTAAGTTAGATCAGTTAAGAAGTTTAACCACTATTGTTGTGGATACAGGTGATATTGATGCTATCAAGGAGTATTCTCCAACGGACGCAACGACGAACCCATCGCTCATCCTTTTAGCAACCGAGCAGCCTCAATACAAACACCTCATTGATGAGGCAGTATCGTATGGTAAACAACATGGTAATGACGAAAAGGGTACGATGACGCTAATCATGGATAAGCTTTTCGTTAACTTTGGTGTGGAGATTTTGGAGTTGGTACCAGGTCGTGTTTCTACTGAGGTAGACGCTCATCTTTCTTTTGATATTGATGGAAGTATTAACAAGGCTCGTGACTTGATCAAGCTTTATGAAGATGCCGGTATTGATCGTAAACGTATTTTGATTAAGCTTGCATCTACTTGGGAAGGGGCCAAAGCTGCACAAGTTCTTGAGAAAGACGGAATTCATTGTAACATGACATTGATGTTTTCTCTTGCTCAAGCCATTGAATGTGCTAATGTTGGTGCGACATTGATTTCTCCTTTTGTGGGTCGTATTCTCGACTGGTTTAAAAAGAGCGAAGGTGTCGAAGGGTATCCCGCTCCTGAAGATCCAGGTGTGAAATCGGTTTCCAAAATTTATAGTTATTACAAAAAATTTGGCTATCCTACTCAAGTGATGGGTGCAAGCTTTAGAAACTCCGAGCAAATTACTGAGCTTGCGGGTTGCGATCTTCTGACTATTTCGCCGAAGTTTTTGGAAGAACTAGCAGGTGCTGCTGGTGACGTACCCCAAAAGCTGAATGTAGAAGAAGCAAAAAGTTCAGCAATCGAACGCATCGAAATGAGTGAGGGAACATTCCGCTGGATGTTGAATGAGGATCAGATGGCCACAGAAAAGCTTTCTGACGGCATTCGGAAGTTTGCTGCGGATTACCGCAAACTTCAGAAGAAAATCCGCGAAACTTATGGTGTTTAGTCAATAGTTTATTAGGTCTTCTGTCCTGCTAGAAGCAAGACAGAAGGCTTAATGGAACCTAAATTTTGATCCACGATTGGTATAATTGTTGTGCTTTTAGTTTTTCTATAATTTTCTCCATGGATTTTACTTGTGGGGTACTAGGAGTTGTACAGTACTCCTTCTCAACAAATTCTTTAGCTTTAGAGAGGCTTCCCGTCGCCAATTGGATCATATCGTCGGTAATGTGTACCTCTTGATTAAGAAAAAATGAAACTACTGGGACGTGACCTTGTTTGATAGCTAAATTCAAGATCTCAGTTGCTAAACTGTCACCAACTTTAAATTCTTTTTCAAATTCAGCACCTTTACTAACTGCATAAGCAAAAATCTCAGCCCAGTTGTAAGTGTGTCTTTTTATGGCATACTTAAGCATTATATTTGAAGTACTCAAATTAGGTATATAGTCGGGGGTACGGATTAGTTTCCTACAAAAATCATCTATTTTACGGGGAGTCTTATTATCATAGCGTGTGTGCTTTCCATTATTAGTCAGTTT